>NZ_VIGS01000003.1:0-84729 GCF_006704135.1 Micrococcus sp. R8502A1 | reverse complement strand
TGATTCCCAGCATCAGTACCTGTACGCGGTCTCCCTGAAAATGCTCTACGGTGTGTTCAAATTTTATCGCTCAGTACCCCCTCCCTGGACCCCCGTCTTTTGCCCTTGTCCGGTCGTCGGCAGCCGTCAGTTGTGTATCTTCGGCTTCCTCGCCACCGGCCCGTGGATCCTCGGCTTCGTGGTGTGCATCCTCTTCGCGTTCCTGTGCCACGCGCTCGCCCAGTGGCAGTGGGACCGCCGCGTGGAGGTCCAGCACCGCGTCAACCGCGTCCTGGAGAACTACGACGACGACCCGGTCCCGTTCGCCGAGGCCTCCCGGCTGTTCACCGCGTTCCAGACCGAGGACGAGTGGACGCCCGTGACACTGACCGGCGAGTACCTCGTCGACGAGACGCTCATCGTCCGCAACCGTCCCCGCGCCGGCCAGCCCGGCTACGAGGTGCTCGTGCCGTTCCGGACGGACGAGGGCCCCGTCGTCGTGGTGGACCGCGGCTGGCTCCCGGTGGGCAACACCCCGGGTCAGCCGGACGCCGTGCCGGCCCCGCCCGCCGGCCACGCCGAGGTCGTGGTGCGGGTCAAGCCCGGGGAGCCGGCCCTGGACCGCGACGCCCCGGACGGCCAGGTGCCCTCGATCGACCTCACCGAGATCGCCGACACCGTGGGCGGGCCCGTGGCCGGGACGGCCTACGGGATCATGGTCACGGAGGACCCGGCGGTGGAGTCGATGCCGCAGAAGCTCGTCGAGCCCACCCTGGACGAGGGCCCGCACCTGTCCTACGCGATCCAGTGGTACCTGTTCGCGGCCATGGGCTTCGGGGTGTGGGGGTACTCCGCGTGGATGCGCGCGCGCAACGACCGGGCCGACGCCCTCGACGACGCCGCGGACGAGGGGCTGCTCTCCGCGCACCGGGTCCCCCGCGCCAAGCCGGCCCGGCGGCGGCGCGACGGGCGGCTCACGGACGAGGAGGCCGAGGACGCGCTCTTCGACTGAGCCCGCCCTCCGCCTCGGCGGCCCGCGGACTCAGGCGAGGGTGATGAGGTCCCTGTAGTCGTCGTTCCAGAGGTCCTCGACCCCGTCCGGCAGCAGCACCACGCGCTCGGGGTCGAGCGCCTCGACGGCGCCCTCGTCGTGGGTCACGAGCACCACGGCGCCCTCGTACTGGCGCAGCGCGTGGAGGATCTCCTCACGGCTGGCGGGGTCGAGGTTGTTCGTGGGCTCGTCCAGCAGCAGCACGTTCGCGCTCGAGGCCACGAGCGTGGCCAGCGCCAGGCGGGTCTTCTCGCCGCCGGAGAGGACGCGGGCGGGCTTGTCGACGTCGTCGCCCTGGAAGAGGAACGAGCCGAGCAGCGTGCGCGCCTGGGTGTCGCCGAGCTGCGGGGCGGCGTGGCGCATGTTGTCCAGGACGGACGCGTCCTGGTCCAGGGTGTCGTGCTCCTGGGCGAAGTAGCCCAGCTTGAGCCCGTGGCCCGCCTGCACCTCCCCGGTGTCCGGGGTCTCCTCTCCGGCGAGCATGCGCAGCAGCGTCGTCTTGCCGGCGCCGTTGTAGCCCAGGATCACCACGCGCGAGCCGCGGTCGATCGCCAGGTCCACTCCCGTGAAGATCTCGAGCGAGCCGTAGGACTTGGAGAGGTTCTCGGCGCGCAGCGGCGTCTTGCCGGAGGCCTGCGGGGTGGGGAAGCGGATCGCGGCCACGCGGTCGACCGCGCGCTCGCCCTCGACGCCGCGCATGAGCCGCTCGGCGCGCTTGATCATGTTCTGCGCGGCGGTGGCCTTGGTCGCCTTGGCACGCATCTTCTCGGCCTGGGCCATGAGGGCCGAGGCCTTCTTCTCCGCGTTGGCGAACTCCCGGCGGCGGCGCGCCTCGTCCTGCTGGCGCTGGGCGAGGTAGTTCTTCCACGTCATGTTGTAGACGTCCATGGTCTGCCGGTTCGCGTCCAGGTAGAGGACCTTGTTCACGGTCATCTCCATGAGCTCGACGTCGTGCGAGATCATCAGGAGGCCGCCGGAGTAGGTCTTCAGGTAGTCGCGCAGCCACACGATCGAGTCGTGGTCGAGGTGGTTGGTGGGCTCGTCCAGCAGCAGGATGTCCGCGTCGGAGAAGAGGATGCGGGCGAGCTCCACGCGGCGGCGCTGGCCGCCGGAGAGGGTGTGCAGCGGCTGGTCCAGGACGCGGTCCGGCAGGCCGAGGTTGGACGTGATCCGGGCGGCCTCGGACTCGGCCGCGTAGCCGCCGCGGGCCTCGAACTCCGCCTCCAGGCGGGAGTAGCGGTTCATCGCCCGCTCCCGCTCGGCGTCGTCGACGGCGGCCATGCCGGCCTCGGCCTCCCGCATGCGGCGGATCGTCTGGTCCAGGTCGCGGGCGGAGAGGATGCGGTCGCGGCCGGACTGGTCCATGTCCTCGACCTTGGGGTCCTGGGGCAGGTAGCCGATGCGCCCGGTCCGGGTCACCGTGCCCGCCGTGGGCTGCCCGCCGCCGGCCAGGACCTTGGTCAGCGTCGTCTTGCCGGCGCCGTTGCGCCCCACGAGGCCGACCTTGTCCCCCTTGTCCACGCGGAAGTTCACCTCGTCCATGAGGAGACGGGCGCCCACGCGCAGTTCGACATCGGTGACGGTCAGCATGGGGGTGTCAGACTCCAGGGGTCGAGGGAAGAACAGGGGTGCATCGGCGGGGCCCGGCCGATCTCGACGGGCGGGGGCCAGCGCGGTGCCGGGCCAGTCTAGTCCGTCTACACTCTGGCCCCATGAGCTTCAACGAGAACGTGCAGATCGACGCCGGCCGGGCCCGATCGGGCGGTGGCGGCGGGCTGGGGGGCCGGGGCATCGCCATCGGCGGTGGCGGCGGCCTGCTCGCGTTGCTGCTCGCGATCTTCGCCCCCGGGCTGGCCGAGCAGCTCGGGATCGACACGGGCGGCGGGTCCGTCGGCCAGAGTCAGTACCAGCAGCAGACGGGCTCGGGCGGCCAGAGCCAGCCCCTCTCGGACGAGGAGTGCGCCAGCGGTGCGGACGCCAACCAGAACACCGACTGCCGCGTCGTCGCGACCACCGAGGCCGCGGACGAGTTCTGGGGCGAGTACCTCGCGCAGTTCTCGGACATCCAGTGGCGCCAGCCGCAGCTGACCCTGTTCCAGGGCGGCGTGAGCACCGGTTGCGGCAGCGCCTCCTCGGCCACGGGCCCGTTCTACTGCCCGGCGGACGAGTCCATGTACTTCGACACCGCGTTCTTCGAGACGCTGCAGACCGACTTCGGCGCCGAGGGCGGGCCGCTGGCGGAGGAGTACATTGTGGCGCACGAGTACGGCCACCATGTCCAGCAGGTCACCGGCTACCTGCAGCACTCGAAGGACGGGACCACCGGCCCCACCTCCGGCGCCGTGCGCGCGGAGCTGCAGGCCGACTGCTTCGCCGGCATGTGGGCCGGGCACGCCGCGTCCACCGTGGACCCCGAGTCCGGTGCGCCGTTCCTGAAGCCGATCTCGCAGGGCCAGCTGCGCCAGGCCATCGACGCGGCCTCCGCCGTGGGCGATGACCGCATCCAGTCCACCCACACCGGCCGGGTGGACCCCGAGGCGTTCACGCACGGCACCTCGGAGCAGCGCATGGCCTGGTTCATGCGCGGCTACCAGAGCTCCCAGCAGGAGCCCGACATCCGCCAGTGCGACACGTTCCGGGCCTCCTCACTGGACATCTGAGCCGCGAGCCCCGGGGTGCCTGCGGGCCCGTCCGCACTCCCCCACCACGACGGCGGCCCGTCACCTTCTGCGCGAAGGTGACGAGCCGCCGTCGTGGTCCGGACCGGATCAGATGTTGAAGCCGAGGGCGCGCATCTGGTCGCGGCCGTCCTCGGTGATCCGCTCGGGGCCCCACGGGGGCATCCAGACCCAGTTCAGCCGCCACTCGTCCACCATGGTGCCGATCGCGCGGGAGACCTGGTCCTCGATCTCGTCCGTGAGCGGGCAGGCCGCGGTGGTCAGGGTCATGTCCACGAGCAGCGCGCCGTCGTCGGCGTAGTGCAGCCCGTAGAGCAGGCCCAGGTCCACGACGTTGACGCCCAGCTCCGGGTCGATCACGTCCTTGAGGGCCTCACGGATGTCCTCCGTGGGCACCTGGTTCGCGGTCTCCGTCATCTCAGGCCCCCGCCGCGGCCTTCTCGAAGCGGGCGTAGCCCTCGGCCTCGAGCTGCTCGGCGAGCTCCGGGCCGCCGGACTCGGCGACGCGGCCGTCCACCAGCACGTGCACGTGGTCCGGCTTGATGTAGTTGAGGATCCGCGTGTAGTGGGTGATCAGCAGGGTGCCCATCTCGTTCTTCGCCTGGGCGCGGTTGACGCCCTCGGAGACGATGCGCAGCGCGTCGACGTCGAGGCC
Organism: Micrococcus sp. R8502A1; assembly: GCF_006704135.1. Taxonomy (NCBI): domain Bacteria; kingdom Bacillati; phylum Actinomycetota; class Actinomycetes; order Micrococcales; family Micrococcaceae; genus Micrococcus; species Micrococcus sp. R8502A1. The sequence continues at coordinate 80,366 of NZ_VIGS01000003.1, read as the reverse complement.
GGAGTCGGTCTCGTCGAGGATCGCGAACGTGGGCTTGAACAGCTCGAGCTGGAGGATCTCGGCGCGCTTCTTCTCGCCGCCGGAGAAGCCCTCGTTGACGTTGCGGTTCATGAACGCCGGGTCGATCTGCAGGGCCTCGAAGGCGCCCTTGACGTCCTTGGTCCAGGTGCGCAGCGAGGGGGCCTGGCCGTCGAGCGCGGTCTTCGCGGTGCGCAGGAAGTTGGTCATGGTGACGCCCGGGATCTCCACGGGGTACTGCATGGCCAGGAAGAGGCCGGCCTGGGCGCGCTCGTCGACGCTCATCTCCAGCACGTCCTCGCCGTCGAGGGTGATGGAGCCGGAGGTGACCTCGTAGCGCGGGTGGCCGGCGATGGTCGAGGCCAGGGTGGACTTGCCGGAGCCGTTCGGGCCCATGATCGCGTGGGTCTCGCCCGTCTCGATGGTCAGGGAGAGGCCCTTCAGGATCTCCTTGGGGCCGTTCTCGGTCGCGATCTGCACGTGCAGGTCGGTGATCTGCAGGGTTGCCATGGTGGTTCTCCTCGGGTGGAAGGCGGTGGGGTCTGCGGGGCGTCGGTCAGAGCTGCGCGATGCGGAGCTCGTCCTCCATGACGGCGGTCAGCTCGTCCTCGACGTCGCCGATGCCGATCTTCTGGATGATCTCGTTGAGGAAGCCGCGCACGATCAGGCGGCGGGCCTCGGTCTCGGGGATGCCGCGGGCCATCAGGTAGAACAGCTGGGTCTCGTCGAAGCGGCCGGTCGCGGACGCGTGGCCCGCACCCTCGATCACACCGGTCTCGATCTCCAGGTTCGGCACCGAGTCCGCGCGCGCCCCGTCGGAGAGCAGCAGGTTCTGGTTCTTCTCGTACGTGTCCGTGCCCTCGGCCTCCTTGCGGATCAGCACGTCGCCCACCCACACGGTGCGCGCGTCCGTGCCCTGCAGGGCGCCCTTGTAGAGCACGTTCGAGACGCAGTCCGGCTGGTTGTGGTCCACGAACAGGCGGTTCTCGAGGTGCTGACCGGCGTCGGCGAAGTACAGGCCGTACATCTCGGCCTCACCGCGCTCGGCGGCGAATCGCGCGGTCGGAGTCAGCCGCACCACGCCGCCGCCGTAGGACACGGCCACGTGCTTGAAGTGCGCGTTCGTGGCGACCGAGGCCTGCTGGGCCGAGACGTGCACGGCATCGCCCTCCCAGGCCTGCAGTGCGACCACGTTCAGGCGGGCGTCGCGGCGCACGTCGAACTCGACGTTCTGGGCCAGCACGGCGGTGCCGCGGTGGGCGATCACCACGTCGGCCTGCGCGTTCTCCTCCACGAGCACGGTCAGGTGCATCGCGGCCGGGTCGGCGGAGGAGCCGACGACGTCGATGCGCACCGGCTCGGCGACCTCGCCGGAGATCGTCACGACGGTGGCCTCGGAGACCGAGTTCCAGGCCGCGGCGGACACGCGGTCGTCCGGGGTCAGGACGGAGCCGACGCGGGCGTCGTCGCGGGCCACGGTCTCCACCGTGACGCCGGCCTGCTCGGCCACGGCCACGGCGGGCGCGGCACCGGTCAGGCGCGCGTCGTCGCCCTCGGGCAGGTGCAGCCCGCCCAGGCGCTTGAGCGGGGTGAAGCGCCAGTCCTCCTCGCGCCCCGTGAGCACGGGGAAGTCGGACAGCTCGAAGGAGCTGAGGCGATCGGCGCGCGAGCCCGCGGCGTTGCGCTCCCGGCCCCCGGCCCGGGCGGCCGGGTTCTGCGCGGCGGTGAGCTTCTCGCCCTCCTCGCCCATGCCCGGGATCATGGTCCGCTGGGTGTTCTCCACGGTGTCGGTCATGTCAGCCCACCGATCCTTCCATCTGCAGTTCGATCAGCTTGTTGAGCTCGAGCGCGTACTCCATGGGCAGCTCGCGGGCGATCGGCTCGATGAAGCCGCGCACGATCATGGCCATGGCCTCGTCCTCGGACATGCCGCGGCTCATGAGGTAGAAGAGCTGCTCCTCGGACACCTTCGAGACGGTCGCCTCGTGGCCGAGGGTCACGTCGTCCTCGCGGATGTCGATGTACGGGTACGTGTCGGAGCGGGAGACCGTGTCCACGAGCAGGGCGTCGCACACCACCGAGTTGGCGGAGCCGTTCGCGCCCTCGGTGATCTGCACCAGGCCGCGGTAGGCGGCGCGGCCGCCGCTGCGGGCCACGGACTTGGACACGATCGAGGAGTTCGTGTGCGGGGCCATGTGCACCATCTTGGAGCCGGTGTCCTGGTGCTGGTCCTTGCCCGCGAACGCGACGGAGAGGGTCTCGCCGGTGGCGTGCTCGCCGGTCAGGTACACGGCCGGATACTTCATGGTCACCTTGGAGCCGATGTTGCCGTCGATCCACTCCATGGTGCCGCCGGCCTCGACCACGGCGCGCTTGGTCACGAGGTTGTACACGTTCGTGGACCAGTTCTGGATGGTGGTGTAGCGCACGCGCGCGTTCTTCTTCACCACGATCTCGACGACGGCAGAGTGCAGCGAGTCGGACTGGTAGATCGGGGCGGTGCAGCCCTCGATGTAGTGCACGTACGAGTCCTCGTCCGCGATGATCAGCGTCCGCTCGAACTGGCCCATGTTCTCCGTGTTGATGCGGAAGTAGGCCTGCAGCGGGATCTCCACGTGCACGCCCTTGGGCACGTACACGAAGGAGCCGCCGGACCACACGGCCGTGTTCAGGGAGGCGAACTTGTTGTCGCCGACCGGGATCACGCTGCCGAAGTACTCCTCGAAGATCTCCGGGTGCTCCTTGAGCGCGGTGTCGGTGTCGAGGAACACGACGCCCTGCTCCTCCAGGTCCTCGCGGATCTGGTGGTAGACGACCTCGGACTCGTACTGGGCGGCGACGCCGGCCACGAGACGCTCGCGCTCGGCCTCGGGGATGCCCAGGCGCTCGTAGGTGTTGCGGATGTCCTCGGGCAGGTCCTCCCAGGTCTTGGCCTGGCCCTCGGTGGAGCGCACGAAGTACTTGATGTTGTCGAAGTCGATGCCGGACAGGTCCGGGCCCCACGCCGGCATCGGCTTGCGCTCGAAGTACTTGAGGGCCTTGAGGCGCAGGTCGCGCATCCACTCCGGCTCGTCCTTCTTGCCGGAGATGTCGCGCACGACGTCCTCGTTCAGACCGCGGACGGCCTTCTCGCCGGCCGCGTCGGAGTCGGCCCAGCCGTACTGGTAGGCGCCGATGGCGTTGAGCTCGGGGTTCTTGTCGAGGATCTCCTGGATCACGCCGGGGTCGGCGGTCTCCGTGGAGTCCCGCTGGACGATCTGGTCGGTCATCTCAGCCTCTCTCACTAGTCACTGCGGTCGGGGTCGGTCGGGTGGTCGGCGGGAGCCGGGGCGTGGCCCGCGCGGCTCAGTCGCGGCCCAGCGGCACGTGTGTGGTGCACACGTGGGCGCCGGCGGCGAGGGTCGAGAGCCGGCGCACGTCCACCTCGAGCAGGCGGGCGAACAGCGCGGTCTCCTCTTCACAGAACTCCGGATGGCGGGCGGGAATTCCCTGGAACGGGCAGTGCCCCTGGCAGACCTGGTCCGCGCGGAGGGTGGGCGCCAGGCCCGCGCCGAAGTGGCGCAGCGTGCCGGCGTAGCCGGCCTCGTCGAGGACCCGCGCGAGGATCCGGGTGCGGTCCTGCAGCGCGGTCTCCCGGCCGTCGACGGCGGCCGTGAAGCGCTCCTCGATCTCGCGGAAGGCGTGGCGCGCGGTGCGGCGCACCTCCTCCTCCCCGCCGAGCTCCTCGAGGCGGGCCAGGGTGTCCAGGGCGACGGCGAGGTGGTCCTTGGGCAGGTGCTCCTGCGCGTGCGAGGTGACCACGTAGCGGCGGGAGGGCCGTCCCGCGCCGCGGGCCGCGGTGACCCGCTTGACCTCGACGAGCGAGTCCTCCTCGAGCGCGTCCAGATGGCGGCGCACGGCGGCCGCGGTCAGCTCCAGCTCGCGACCGATCTCGGCCGCGCTCACGGGTCCACGCGTCAGGACCAGCTGCAGCACACGCTCGCGCGTGCCCTCGGCCGGGGCCGGAGCGGGGGGCGACGCAGACTGATCCGAATACACCACGCCATCATGACCTATTGATCTGGAACGGTTCAAGTGAGGATCGCCTGGCTTGATGACGCGCACGGCGGAACCCGCCGCAGGCCCGGGCACCCCCGGCCCCACGAGCCGGGGTCGCAGGGCCCGAGGACTAGACTGGCACAGTGCCCCGACCTCCCCTGACCCCGGATCCCGTGCCGCGCGACGAGCTCGTCCTGCGCCTGAGCGACGTCCACCGGAGCCTCGGCCGCGGCCGGTCCCGCACCCCCGTCCTGCGGGGCGTCGACCTCACCGCCCGTGCCGGCGCCGTCACGGTGCTGCTCGGCCCCAACGGGGCCGGCAAGTCCACCACCCTCGGCCTCTGCCACGGCATGGACCGGCCCGACGCCGGCACCGTGCGCGTCTTCGGCGCAGACCCGTGGCGGGCCTCCGCCGACCTGCGCGCCCGCATCGGCGTGATGTGGCAGGAGGGCGGCCTGCCGCCCGCGATCCCCGCCCGCCGCTTCGTCGGCCACGTGGCGTCCCTGTACCGCGACCCGCTGCCCGTCGAGCCGCTGCTGGAGCGCCTGCTGATCGCCGACGTCGCCGGCCGCCCCCTGCGCCGCCTCTCCGGCGGCCAGCGCCAGCGCGTCGCGCTCGCGGCTGCCCTCGTCGGCCGTCCGGACATGCTGTTCCTCGACGAGCCCACTGCGGGCCTCGACCCGGAGACCCGGCCCGTCGTGCACGACGTCGTGCGGGAGCAGACCGACCGCGGCGCCGCCGTGCTGCTGACCACGCACCTGCTCGACGACGCCGAGCGGCTCGCCGACGACGTCGCCATCCTGCGCGCCGGCCGGGTGGTGCGCTCCGGCTCGCTGGCCGAGCTCACGCGCGTGGCCGAGGGCGACGTCGTCGACGTGGACTTCGGCGACGCCTCCCCCGACGCCGTCCGCGCCTGGGCCGACACCCTGCCCGCGCCGCTGCGCGCGGCCGGCCTCGACGAGTCCGCCCGCCTGCGCGTGGCCGGCGTCCGCGGCCCGGACGACCTGGCCGTCCTCGCGGCGAGCTGGCGGGAGCACGCCCTGATGCCCACCCGATTCGAGCGCGCCGGACTGCGCCTCGAGCAGATCCTCCGGGAGACCGCCGCATGAGCACGCCCGTCGTCGACCACCGCGCCCCGGCCGGCACCGGAGCCCACGCCGGCGCCGCCCCGCTGGCCGCCCGCGTCCTGCGTCAGGCCGGCTACGAGACCGGCACCGCGCTGCGCAACGGCGAGCAGCTGCTCGTCACCGTGGTGCTGCCCCTACTCGCGCTCGTGGGCGTGCACGTCACCGGCCTGCTGGACACCCCCGGCCGATCGGGCCTGGACGTGGCCGTGCCCGGCGTGCTCGCCCTGGCCGTGATCAGCTCCGCGTTCACGGCCACCGCGATCGCCACGGGCTTCGAGCGTCGCTACGACGTGCTCGCCGCCCTGGCCACCACCCCGCTGGGCACGCTCGGCCTCGTCGCCGGCAAGGCCCTGGCGGTGGTGGCCCTCCTGCTCGTGCAGGTGAGCGTGATCGGCGGCGTCGGCCTGGCGCTCGGCTGGCGCCCGGACCCCGAGGGGATCCTGCCGGCCCTTCTCGCCCTCGCGCTGGGGGCCGCCGCCTTCACGGCCCTGGGGCTGCTGCTCGCCGGCACGGCCCGGCCGGAGGCGACCCTCGCCGTCGCCAACCTGCTGTGGGTGCTGTTCGGCGCCGTCGGCGGCACGGTGTTCCCCGCCCGGGTCCCCGGCGTGGACCTGCTCCCCTCCGGCGCGCTGGGCACGGCCCTGCGGGCCGCCCTCCTGGACGGGGCCTGGTCGCCCGTCCCCCTGCTCGTACTCACCCTGTGGGGCGCCGTGGCCGTCGCGGCCGCGCTCCGCTGGTTCCGCTGGCGGCCCTGAGCCGTCTCCCGTCCCCCTGCATCGAACGATCGGAAGGACACCGTGTCCACCACCACCCCCGCGGCCCGGACCGCCCCGGCCGGGCTCGCCGCCCGTCTGCCGCAGCGCCTGACGAAGGCCACCATGGCCCTCGCCGTGGCGTCCCTGGCGTCCGAGATCGGCATCATCGTCACCGGTGGCGCCGTGCGCCTCACCGGCTCCGGCCTGGGCTGCCCCACGTGGCCCAAGTGCTCGCCCGAGTCCCTCACCAACACCCCGGAGATGGGCATCCACGGCTACATCGAATTCGGCAACCGGACGCTGACGTTCGTCCTGGTGGTCATCGCCGCCGCCATGTTCCTGTCCCTGTGGAACCTGCGCGGCACCCACCGGAGCCCCTTCTGGCTCTCCGTGGGCCTGCTGGCCGGCATCCCCGCGCAGGCCCTCGTGGGCGGCGTCGTGGTCCTGACGCATCTGAACCCGTGGTGGGTGGCCGGTCACTTCATCGTGTCCTCGATCATGGTGGCCGTGGCGACCCTGCTCGTCGTGCGCATCGCCGCCGAGCGCCGTGCCGGCCGGGCGGGGGTGCCCCTCGTGGACGGCGCCACCACCGGCCGGTCCCGCGCCGCCGCGTGGGCAGCGTTCGCGCTGACGTGGGCCGCCGTGTACCTGGGCACCGTGGTGACCGGCACGGGCCCGCACTCCGGCGACCCCGGCTCGCCGCGCCACGAGTTCGACCCGCTGCTGGTCACGCGGGTCCACGTGGTCCCGGTGTACCTGCTCCTGGCGGCCGCCCTCGTCCTGTTCTTCACGGTGCGCCGCGCGGCCGGTGCCTCCCGCCTGCAGCGCGCCGCCGTGCTGCGGCTCCTGCTCGCCCTCGTGTTCCAGGCCGTCGTGGGCTACACCCAGCACTTCACGGGCCTGCCGATCGGCGTGGTCCTGCTGCACATGCTGGGCTCTGCCCTGCTCGTGGCCGCCGCGACGGAGACCTGGGACCGCCAGGTCGCCCGCTACGTCACGGCCGGGCCGGGTGCCCCGGTCGAGGCCGCCACGCCCGCGCGCACCGTCGCTGCGGGCTGACGCCCCCGCGCACGCGAACGGCCCCGCACCGGCTGGTGCGGGGCCGTCGTCGTCTGCGTCCCGGGGAGCGCCCGGGGCGGACCCGAGGTCAGGCGCCGAAGTGCATCAGCGGCGCACCCACGAACGGGTCCACGGCCAGGGCGATGAACAGCAGCGTCAGGTAGGTGATGGAGAGGTGGAAGACCTTCATGGCCTTGCGGTCCTCGAAGTCCTCGCGCTGGGCCTGCACCTGCAGCACGTGGGACTCCCAGATGAACCAGCCGCCGACGACGAGCGCGACCGCGGTGTAGACGATGCCGGCCCAGCCCATCGGCACGAGCAGGAGGGAGCAGGCCACGGTGGCCCACGCGTAGAGCACGACCTGGTTGGAGACGTGGCGCGCGGAGGCGATGGCGCCGAGCATCGGCACGTCGGCCTGCTGGTAGTCGCGCTTGTACTTCATGGACAGCGGCCAGTAGTGCGGGGGCGTCCACAGGAAGACCACGAGGAACAGCACGATGGCCGGCCACTCGACGGTCCCGCGCACGGCCGCCCAGCCGATCAGCACGGGGAAGCAGCCGGCGATGCCGCCCCACACGATGTTCTGCTCCGTGCGGCGCTTGAGCACGAGCGAGTACACGACCACGTAGAAGAAGATGGCGGCCACGCCCAGGCCGGCCGCCAGCCAGTTGGCGCCGAACCCGAGGATCAGGATGGACACGACCGTCTGCACCCACGCGAACACGAGGGCCTCGCGGGGGGTGACCTCGCCGGTGACGAGCGGCCGGTTCTCGGTGCGCTTCATGACCCGGTCGATGTCGCGGTCGATGTAGCAGTTGAAGGTGCCGGAGGCGCCGGCGGCGAGCGCACCGCCGACGAGCGTGGCGATCATGGTGAGCACGTCCGGGAAGCCGCGCTGCGCGAAGATCATGGTCGGCAGCGTGGTCACCAGCAGCAGCTCGATCACCCGGGGCTTCGTCAGCTCGACGTACGCCCGGACCTTGCGGCGCAGGGGCAGCGGGGACCGGTCGACGGCGCCGGGCTCGGCGGCGGCGACGCGGGCGGCGGACGGCGACTCCAGGGAGGATGACATCTGCTTCTCACGGTGAGGGGACGGTGGGCGTGCCCGTCCCGGGGTTCGGATCGGCCACTCGGGCGGTCCGCCTGCGGGCAGGCCTTGGCCCAGTCTACTCGTGTCAACGGCTGTTCGCCCGGGGGCGAACCATGTCATGGGGCGCCCGGTCGGGCCCGCCCCGCCGTCGCGCGGCTAGGCTGGGACGACGGCCCCGCGCCGCGACGCCCCGGCGTCGGCCGGGGTCGCACCTCGACACTCCCGATCCGCCAGGAGAGAACCCGTGACCGACGCCGCGCAGCCGTTCCCCCCCGCGACCCTGGACCGGGTGGCCCCGGCCCGCGGGTTCGTCTACTCGGAGCAGGACCGCCGGATGGTGGACACGCTCAAGGCGCTCTCGGCGGACGCCGTGGAGAAGGCCGGGCACGGCCACCCCGGCACCGCGATCTCGCTGGCCCCCGTGGCGTGGCAGCTGTACCAGAACGTCATGCACCTGGACCCCACGGACGACCGCTGGGAGGGCCGGGACCGCTTCATCCTCTCCGCGGGCCACGCCTCGCTCATCCAGTACCTGCAGCTGTTCGCCGCGGGCGCCGGGCTCGAGATCGAGGACATCCAGGCGCTGCGCACCGAGGGATCCAGGACCCCGGGCCACCCGGAGTACGGCCACACCCACGGCGTCGAGGTGACCACGGGTCCGCTGGGCCAGGGCCTGGCGATGGGCGTCGGCTTCGCGTACGAGCAGCGCCGCGTGCGCGGGCTGATGGACCCCGACGCCGCCCCCGGCACCTCCCCGTTCGACCACCACGTGTTCGTGCTCGCCTCCGACGGGGACATCCAGGAGGGCGTCGCCGCCGAGGCCTCCTCGCTGGCCGGGCACCAGGAGCTCGGGAACCTGGTGGTCGTCTACGACGCGAACCGCATCTCGATCGAGGACGACACGGACGTCGCGTTCACCGAGGACGTGGTGCGCCGCTACGAGGCCTACGGCTGGCACGTGCAGGAGGTCGACTGGACCAACGGCGCCCAGGGCCACGCCGTGACCGAGTACACGGAGGACGTGGAGGCCTTGTACGATGCCCTCGTGGCGGCCAAGGCCGAGACCGGCCGGCCCTCGCTGATCAAGCTGCGCACCGTGATCGGCTGGCCCTCCCCCACGAAGCAGAACACCGGCGGCATCCACGGCTCCAAGCTCGGCACGGACGAGGTCGCCGGCCTCAAGGAAGGCCTCGGGCTGGACCCGACCACGACCTTCGACGTGGACCCCGAGCTCCTGGCCCGCGCCCGGTCCATCGCCGAGCGCTCGGCAGAGTACCGCCGCGGCTGGGAGGCGGCGTTCCAGGCCTGGCGCGAGGCCCACCCGGAGAAGGCTCGCCTGTACGACCGACTGGCCGGACGAGAGCTGCCCGCTGGCTTCGCGGACGCGTTCCCGTCCTGGGACGCGGACGAGAAGGGCCTGGCCACGCGCGCGGCCTCCGGAGAGGTGCTCACGGCCCTCGCGCCGGTCATGCCCGAGCTCTGGGGCGGCTCGGCCGACCTCGCCGGGTCGAACAACACCACCATGAAGGGCGAGCCCTCCTTCATCCCGGCCCGCCGCTCCACCGCCACGTGGCAGGGCCACGAGTACGGCCGCACCCTGCACTTCGGCGTCCGCGAGTTCGCGGCCGGGGCGATCGTCAACGGCATCACGATCGGCGGCCTGACCCGCGCGTACGTGGGCACGTTCCTGACGTTCTCCGACTACATGCGCCCCGCCGTCCGCCTGGCCGCCCTCATGGGCACCCCGAGCACGTACGTGTGGACGCACGACTCCATCGGCCTCGGCGAGGACGGCCCCACGCACCAGCCGGTGGAGCACCTGGCCGCCCTGCGGGCCATCCCCGGGCTCGACGTCGTCCGCCCGGCCGACGCCAACGAGACCGCGTGGGCGTGGCGGACGGTGCTCGAGCACCGGGACCGCCCGGCCGGGCTCGTCCTGTCCCGGCAGAGCCTGCCCGTGCTCCCCCGGGACACGGACGGCTTCGCCCCCGCCTCGGGCGTGGCCCGCGGCGCCTACGTCCTCATCGACGCCACGGATGCCGACGGCGCGCCGACGCCGGCCCGCGCGCTGCTGATCGCGACCGGCTCCGAGGTCTCCGTGGCCGTGCGGGCCCGCGCGCTGCTGCAGGCCGACGGCGTCCCGACCCGCGTCGTCTCCGCCCCCTGCCTCGAGTGGTTCGCCGAGCAGGACGAGGCCTACCGGGCCGAGGTCCTGCCCGACGGCCCCGACGCCCCGGTCCGCGTCTCCGTCGAGGCCGGCATCGCGATGCCGTGGTTCGAGCACACGGTGACGGCCTCCTCCCCGGGCGCCCGCGTGAGCCTCGAGCACTACGGCGAGTCGGCCGACGGCGCCCGCCTGATGGAGAAGTACGGATTCACTGGCGAGCACGTCGCCGAGGTGACCCGCGGCCTCCTCTGAGGCCCGGCGCCCACGGCGCCCCGAGCACGTCCACCCCGAAGGGAAGGCACCCGCAGACCATGAGCACCCCGCAGAACCCGAACACCGCCGCGCTGGCCCAGGCCGGTGTGTCGATCTGGCTCGACGACCTCTCCCGCACGCGGCTGGACGAGGGCACGCTCGAGAAGCTGATCGCCACCCGCTCGGTCACCGGCGTCACCACGAACCCGTCCATCTTCGCCGTCGCCCTCGCGGACGCGGGCGCCTACCAGGGCCAGCTGCGCGACCTCGCCGCCGCCGGCGCCTCGGTGGACGAGGCCGTCGTCGCCCTGACGACCGAGGACGTGCGCCGCGCCGCCGACGTGCTGGCGCCCGTCCACGAGCGCACCGGCGGGGCGGACGGCTTCGTCTCCCTCGAGGTCGATCCGCGCCTGGCCCGCGACGCCGCCGGCACCGTGGCCCAGGCCCGCGAGCTGGCGGCGGCCGTCGACCGGCGCAACCTCATGGTGAAGATCCCCGCGACCGTGGAGGGCCTGTCCGCCATCGCGGACGTGCTCGGCGAGGGCATCAGCGTGAACGTGACCCTGATCTTCTCGCTGCCCCGCTACCGCCAGGTGCTCAATGCCTGGCTCACCGGCCTGGAGAAGGCCCGGGCGAACGGGCACGACGTCCGCCGCCTCCACTCGGTGGCCTCCTTCTTCGTCTCCCGTGTGGACACGGAGGTCGACGCGCGCCTGCGCGCGATCGGCACCCCCGAGGCCGAGGCGCTGACCGGCCGGGCCGCCGTCGCCAACGCACGCCTGGCCTACCGCGCCTTCGAGCAGGCCCTGGACTCGGAGCGCTGGCGCCTGCTCGAGGCGGCCGGCGCCCCCGTGCAGCGGCCCCTGTGGGCGTCCACCGGCGTCAAGGACCCCGCCCTGCCGGACACGCTGTACGTCACCGAGCTCGTGGCACCGCACACCGTGACCACTCTGCCGGAGAAGACCCTCGAGGCGGTCGCCGACCACGGGGTGATCACGGCGGACACCGTCACGGGCGCCTACGCCGACGCCGACGCCCTGCTCGACGCGGTCGGCGCGGCGGGCGTGTCCTACCAGGACGTCGTGGACGTGCTGGAGACTGAGGGCCTGGAGAAGTTCGAGGCCGCGTGGGACGAGCTGCTCGGCTCGGTCCGCTCCGGGCTCGACGCCCACCGCTGACCGCACCCGCCCCCGACCCCGCCGCCCGCTCGCCACGCGCACGGAAGGACCCCCCATGAGCACCCTCGGCCTCACCGCCACCGGAGCCGCCCTCGAGGCGATCGACCGCCATCTGCCCGCTCTCCTCCAGGACCGCGTCGCCTCCCGCCTCGGGGAGCAGGACGCCGACCTGTGGGGGGCGCCGGCCCGCGACGAGGCCGCCAAGCGGCTCGGCTGGATCGACCTGTTCGAGGACTCCCGCGCCCTCGTCCCGCACATCGCCCAGCTGACCCGGGAGCTGCGCGCCGAGGGCGTGGACCGCGTGGTCCTGGCGGGCATGGGCGGCTCGTCCCTGGCCCCCGAGGTGATCGCGGCGACGGCCGGCGTCGAGCTCGAGGTCCTGGACTCCACGGACCCGCTCCAGGTCTCCCGCGCCCTCGAGCGCGACCTCGAGCGGACCGTGCTGGTGGTCTCCTCCAAGTCCGGCTCCACCGTGGAGACCGACTCGCAGCGCCGCGTCCTCGAGGCCGCGTTCCGCGACGCCGGGATCGACCCCCGCACCCGCCTGGTCGCCGTCACGGACCCGGGCTCACCGCTGCACGCCGCGTGCGAGTCCGCCGGCTGGCGCGCCGTCTTCACCGCGGACCCGACCGTGGGCGGGCGCTTCTCGGCCCTCACCGCGTTCGGCCTGGTCCCCACCGGCCTGGCCGGCGTGGACGTCGCGGCTCTGCTGGACGACGCGGAGGCCGTGCTCGACCTGCTGATCGCCGACGACGAGGACAACCCGGGCCTGCAGCTCGGCGCGGCCCTGGGCGGCACCCGTCCGCTGCGCGACAAGCTCGTCTTCGCCGACCACGGGTCCGGCATCGCCGGACTGCCGGCCTGGATCGAGCAGCTGATCGCCGAGTCCACGGGCAAGGACGGCACCGGGCTGCTGCCCGTCGTCGTCGCCCCCGGCGACCCCGAGACCGCGTGGGACGCCCCCGACCTGCTGCAGGTGCAGCTCGTCGGCGAGGACGACGTCGCGGCCCCGGGCCACGGCGTGCAGGTCGCCGGCTCGCTCGGCGCCCAGCTGCTGCTGTGGGAGGTGGCCACCGCGGTGGCCGGTCGTCTGCTCGGGATCAACCCCTTCGACCAGCCGGACGTGGAGGCCGCCAAGGCCGCCGCCCGCACCCTGCTGGACAGCCCTGCCGCCGAGCGGCCGGCCGACGGCGAGGTGGAGGGTGTCGAGGTCTCCGGCCCGGCGTCCGTGACCTCTGCCCCGGACCTGGCCGGCGTGCTGCGCGCCACGGCGGCACTGGTGCCCGAGGGCGGCTACCTGGCGGTCCACGCCTACCTCTCCCGTCATGACGACGCCGAGCTCGAGGAGCTGCGCGCGGACCTGGCGGACCTGGTCGGCCGCCCGGTCACGTTCGGCTGGGGTCCGCGGTTCCTGCACTCCACCGGGCAGTTCCACAAGGGCGGCCCGGCCGTCGGCGTGTTCCTGCAGATCACCGGCGACGCCGGCCTGGACCTCGAGGTGCCCGGCCGCCCGTTCTCCCTGGGCAGGCTCATCGCCGCGCAGGCCGCGGGCGACGCCCGGGTGCTGGGCGATCTCGGCCGCCCCGTGGTCACCCTGCACCTGCGCCGCCGCGACGCGGGCATCGAGGCCCTGAGGAGCGCCGTCCGTGGCCGGTGAGTCCCGGACCGCCCCCCGCAACCCGCTGCGCGACCCCCGTGACCGGCGCCTGACCCGCATCGCGGGTCCGTCGGCCCTCGTGCTGTTCGGCGTGACGGGCGACCTGGCGAAGAAGAAGCTCCTGCCGGCCATGTACGACCTGGCCCAACGCGGCCTGCTGCCGCCGGCGTTCTCCCTCGTCGGCTTCGGTCGCCGCAGCTGGTCCGACGAGGAGTTCGCCGACTACGTGCGCGCCGCCGTGGAGGCCTCCTCCCGGACCACGTTCGACGAGACCGTGTGGGACCAGTTCCGGGGCGGCCTGCGCTTCGTCTCCGGCGCGTTCGACGACGAGGCGGCCTATGTCCGTCTCGACGAGGTGCTCGCCGAGCTCGAGACCTCACGCGGCACGCGCGGGAACACGGCGTTCTACCTCTCCATCCCGCCGGACTGGTTCGAGGCCGTCTCCCGCCACCTGGCCGACCAGGGCCTGGCCGACCGGTCGCAGCCGGCCGAGGGCCCGTGGCGCCGCGTGGTCATCGAGAAGCCCTTCGGCCACGACCTGGCCAGCGCGCAGGAGCTCAATGCTGTGATCGAGCGCGTCTTCCCCTCGGACGCGGTGTTCCGCATCGACCACTACCTCGGCAAGGAGACGGTGCAGAACATCCTCGCGTTCCGGTTCGCCAACCGGATGTTCGAGCCGCTCTGGAACGCGGAGCACGTGGACCACGTCCAGATCACGATGGCCGAGGACATCGGCATCGGTGGACGGGCGAGCTACTACGACGGCGTGGGTGCGGCGCGCGACGTCATCCAGAACCACCTCCTGCAGCTGCTCGCGTTCACCGCGATGGAGGAGCCGATCTCGTTCGACGCGGACCATCTGCGCGCGGAGAAGGAGAAGGTCCTCGAGGCCGTGACCGTCCCGGACACGCCCGAGGGACTCGCGGCGGCCTCCGCCCGCGGCCAGTACACCTCCGGCTGGCAGGGCGGCGAGCGGGTCACGGGATTCCTCGACGAGGAGGGCTTCAACCCGGCGTCCGTCACGGAGACCTATGCCGCGCTCAAGGTGGGCATCCGCACGCGGCGCTGGCAGGGCGTGCCGTTCTACCTGCGGGCCGGCAAGCGCCTCGGCCGGCGGGTGACGGAGATCGCCGTCGTCTTCAAGAAGCCCCCGCACCTGCTGTTCCCCGTCCACGACGGGGACGAGTTCGGGCAGAACATCATCGTCATCCGGGTGCAGCCGGACGAGGGCGTCACCATCCGCTTCGCGTCCAAGGTGCCCGGCACGCAGACCGAGATCCGCGACGTCACGATGGACTTCGGCTACGGCCACGCCTTCACCGAGGACTCCCCCGAGGCGTACGAGCGTCTCATCCTCGATGTGCTCCTCGGGGAGCCGCCGCTGTTCCCGCGCCAGGCCGAGGTGGAGCTGTCCTGGCGGATCGTGGACCCGTTCGAGGAGCACTGGGCGAGCCTGGGCACCCAGCCCGAGCCCTACGCCCCGGGCACGTGGGGACCGCCCTCGGCCGACGCCCTCATGGCCCGCGACGGACGAAGCTGGAGGCGCCCGTGAAGATCCGCATGCACGACACCACCACCTCCCAGGTGGCCAAGCGCATCACGCAGCTGCGCGAGAAGAGCGGGGTCGTGGCCCTCGGCCGCGTCCTGACCCTCGTGATCAGCACGGACGACGCCGGCATCGAGTCCGCCGTCCAGGCCGCCAACGCGGCCTCGCTCGAACACCCGTGCCGCATCGTCGTCCTGGCCCTGGGCGACCCCGCGGCCCCCACCCGCCTGGACGCCGAGATCCGGGTCGGGGGCGACGCCGGCGCCTCCGACGTCGTGGTGCTGTGGTGCGCCGGGGAGAACGCCCACGCCGACGAGTCGCTCGTCTCCGGGCTGCTCCTGCCCGATGCGCCCATCGTCGTGTGGTGGCCCGGGGTGCCACCCGGGGTCCCCTCGGCGACGGCGCTCGGTCGCCTGGCCCACCGCCGGATCACGGACACGGCCTCGGCGTCCGCGGCCGAGCCCGCCCTGTGGGCTCTGCGCGCGGGCCACCATGAGGGGGACACCGACCTGGCCTGGACGCGCCTGACGCTGTGGCGGATCCAGGTGGCCGGGATCTTCGACACGCTCGACGTGGCCACCCTGCGCTCGGTGACGGTGGACGGGGCGCCGGACTCCCCCAGCACCATGCTGCTCGCGGCGTGGCTCACCCTGACCCTGAAGGTGCCCGTGACGATCGCGCACTCGAAGGTCGGCCACGGGATCCGTGCGGTGCGCCTGCGGTGCACGGACGGGGACGTGGTGCTCTCCCGCTCGCAGTCGCAGGTGGCCCGGCTCTATCAGCAGGGCCGGCCGGTGCAGCGCATCTCCCTGCCACGCCGGACGATCCAGGACTGCCTGGCCGAGGAGCTGCGCCGCCTGGACCCGGACGAGGTCTTCGGCGCCGTGCTCCACCAGGGCCTGCCGCGCACGGACCTCTCCCCCGTGCAGGCCTCCGAACGCTGAGGGGCCCCCGGCGCCCCACCGGCCCGGGACGCGCGAACGCCCCGCACGGATCTTCCGTGCGGGGCGTTCGCGTCGGGGCCCGGCGGGGGCGGCCTCAGGACTCCATGGTCAGTCGCGGCAGGACGCCGAGCAGGGCGATCACGACACCCCAGGCGACCACGGAGCCGACGGTCAGGCGGGTGAGCAGACGCTGGGCGGAGCCCGAGGAGCTCATCGAGCTGGTCACGCCGCCGCCGAACATGTCCGAGACGCCGCCGCCGCGGCCCTTGTGCAGCAGGATGAGCAGCACGATGACCACGCTGAGCACGACCACGAGGATCTGCAGGGCCAGGGTCAGGACGTCCACGGGAGGGCTCCTCGGGTCGAGGTGCGGCCCCGGCGCGCGCCGGGGCCGTCACGGAGAATGCGGTCGGTCGGGCCGGACGGATCAGGCCTGGTCGAACCGGACGATCTTAGCAAACTCGTCCGCGTCGAGGCTGGCGCCGCCCACGAGCGCGCCGTCCACGTCCGGCTGTGCCAGCAGCGCCGGCGCGCTGGAGGACTTCACGGAGCCGCCGTAGAGGATCCGCAGCCCGGCGGCGACGTCGTCGCCGTGCAGTGCGGCCACGCGGGCGCGCAGGGCCGCGCACATCTGCTGCGCGTCCTCGGGGCCGGCGACCTCGCCCGTGCCGATCGCCCATACGGGCTCGTAGGCGACGACGACGCCGGCCACGTCCTGCGCCGACAGGCCCGCGATGGAGCCCTCCAGCTGGGCGAGCGTGTGCTCGACGTGCCGGCCGGCCTGGCGCACCTCCAGGCCCTCGCCCACGCAGATCACCGGGGTGAGGCCGTGGCGCAGGGCCGCGGCGGCCTTGCGCGCGACGAGGGCGTCGTCCTCCCCGTGGAGGGTGCGGCGCTCGGAGTGGCCCACGATCGCGTAACGGCACCCCAGCGCGGCCAGGAACGCGCCGGAGACGTCGCCCGTGTAGGCGCCGGCGTCCTCGGGCGAGAGGTCCTGCGCGCCGTAGACGAGGTCCAGGCGGTCGCCGGTGACGAGCGTCTGCACGGACCGCAGGCCCGTAAAGGGCGGGAACACCGCGACCTCCACGGCCTCCTGGTCATGGTCCGCGTCCGTGAGGAGCCACGTGAGGCGCTGCACCAGGGTGACGGCCTCGAGGTGGTCCAGGTTCATCTTCCAGTTGCCCGCGATCAGCGGCACGCGCGTGGTCTGCTCCGCCATGCTCACGCCCGCCCCTCGCCGGCCAGGGCGGTGACGCCCGGCAGCTCCTTGCCCTCGAGGTATTCGAGGGAGGCGCCGCCGCCGGTGGAGATGTGGCCGAACGCGTCGTCGGCGAAGCCGAGCGTGCGCACGGCCGCCGCGGAGTCGCCGCCGCCGACCACCGACAGGCCGCCGGCCGCGGAGGCCTCGGTGAGGGCCTGGGCCACCGCCCGGGTGCCCTCCGCGAAGGCCGGGAACTCGAACACGCCCATGGGGCCGTTCCAGAACACGGTCTGGGCGCCGCGGATCTGCTCCGCGAACGCCCGGGCCGTCTCCGGGCCGATGTCCAGGCCCATGGCGGACGCGCCGTGCGCGCCCGAGGTGAGGGCGTCCACGGCCAGGACCTCGTGCTCGGCGTCGGCCGCGAAGCCGGAGGCCATGACGATGTCCGTGGGGAGCACGATGCGGGCGGCCCCGGCCTCGGAGCGGCGCAGGTACTCGCGGACGGTGTCGAGCTGGTCCTCCTCGAGCAGGGAGGCGCCCACCTCGTGGCCCTGCGCCTTGAGGAAGGTGAAGAGCATGCCGCCGCCGATCAGCAGCATGTCGGCCTTGTCCAGCAGGTTGTCGATCACGGCCAGCTTGTCCGAGACCTTGGACCCGCCCAGCACGACGACGTAGGGCCGCTCCGGGGACTCGGTCAGGCGGGTGAGCACCTCGAGCTCGGCGGCGACCAGCGGGCCCTGGTGGGCCGGCAGCTGCGCCGCGACGTCGAACACGGAGGCGTGCTTGCGGTGGACCGCGCCGAAGGCGTCGCCCACGTAGGCGCCGTCCTCGCCGGCCAGCGCCGCCATCTCGTCGGCGAGGGCGGCGCGCTCGGCATCGTCCTTGGAGGTCTCGCGGGCGTCGAAGCGCACGTTCTCCAGCAGCAGCACCTGGCCGTCCTGCAGGGCGGCGGCCTTCGCGCGCGCGTCGTCCCCGGTCACGTCCGCGGCGAGGGCGACGTCGGCGCCCAGCAGCTCGGCCATGCGCGCGGCGACGGGGCGGAGGGAGTACGCGGGGTCCGGCTCACCCTTGGGGCGGCCCAGGTGGGCCATGACGATTACGCGCGCGCCGGCCTCGGCCAGGTCCCGAATCGCGGGAAGCGAGGCACGGATACGGCCGTCGTCGGTGACGGTGTCCCCATCCAGCGGGACGTTCAGGTCGGACCGGATGAGCACGGTGCGGCCGGCGACGCCGGCCTCGAGCAGATCGTTGAGGGTCGATGCGGGCATGATGCCTCCTGGGGTGCCGGAGCGGGGTCGGTTCACGGTGCAGTCTAGGCGGACGGCCCGGGCCGACGGGGGAACCGTCGGCCCGGGCCGTCGGGCGCCGTGCGGGCTCAGAGCTTCGAACCGATGAGGTCCGCGAAGTCCATGAGCTGGGAGGTGTAGCCGTACTCGTTGTCGTACCAGCCGATGACCTTCACGGTCTGGCCGATGGACTTGGTCAGCGGGGCGTCGAAGGTGCACGCCGCCGGGGAGGTGATGATGTCCGAGGACACGATCGGATCCTCGGAGTAGACCAGGCGGCCCTGCAGCGGGCCGGACTCCGCGGCCCTCTTGAACGCCGCATTGACCTCCTCGACCTCCACGTGGCGCGTCAGCTCCACGGTCAGGTCGGTGGCCGAGCCGGTGATGGTGGGCACCCGCATGGCGAAGCCGTCCAGCTTGCCCTTCAGCTCCGGGATGACCTCGCCGATGGCCTTCGCCGCGCCCGTGGAGGTGGGCACCATGTTCTGGGCCGCGGCGCGCGCCCGACGGCGATCCTTCTTGTGCACGTTGTCGTGCAGGTTCTGGTCGCCGGTGTACGCGTGGATCGTGGTCATGATGCCGTCCACGATGCCGAACTCGTCGTTGAGGACCTTCGCCATCGGGGCAGGCAGTTCGTGGTGCACGAGGCGTTCGAGACGATGTGCATCGACTCCGCGTCGTAGGTGTGCTCGTTCACGCCCATCACAAAGGTGCCGTCGACCTCCTTGGCGGGGGCCGAGATGAGGACCTTCTTGGCCCCCGCGTCGAGGTGGGCCTGCGCCTTGGGGCCGGTCGTGAAGATGCCGGTGCACTCGATGACCAGGTCCACGCCGAGCTCACCCCACGGCAGCTTCATCGGGTCGGCCTCCTGGAAGAACGCGACGTCGCGGCCGTCGATGCGGAACCCCTTCTCGGTCCGCTCCAGCTCGCCCGGGTAGCGGCCCAGGATGGTGTCGTACTTGGTGAGCCAGAACAGGTCCTCGGGGTCGGCGAGGTCGTTCACGGCGACCAGCTCGAGGCCCTCGTGGCCGCGGTCCCTGAGCACGCGCACGATGTTGCGTCCGATGCGGCCGTAGCCGTTGATGGCGATCTTGGTCATGGTGGTCCCTCTCGTCAGTTCTCGTTGCGTGGTCCCCGTGGCGGTGGGTCCGGGGCGGTGCGGTCGAGCGGTCGCGCCCGGTCCGGGCGCTCGGTGGGGACAGGGCCGGAGCGCCGAGCCCCTCCCCGCATCGGGGCGCTGACGTCGTGGGGCCACGACGTCAGCGCCCCGGTGCGCGGTGTGGATCAGGCCGGGAGGATCAGGCCGGAGGCGCCGGCGCGGGCGGCCTCGAAGCGGGCCTGCACGTCGGCCCAGTTCACGATGTTCCAGATCGCCTTGACGTAGTCCGCCTTGACGTTCTGGTAGTCGAGGTAGAAGGCGTGCTCCCACATGTCCAGCTGGAACAGCGGGATGGTGGCGACCGGCACGCCGTTCTGCTGGTCGTAGAACTGCTCGATCACCAGGTTGCCGCCGATGGGCTCGTAGGCCAGCACGGCCCAGCCGGAGCCCTGGATGCCGAGGGCGGCGGCGGTGAAGTGGGCCTGGAACTGGTCGAACGAGCCGAAGTACTCGTCGATGGCGGCGGCCAGCTCGCCGGTCGGCTTGTCGCCGCCCTCCGGCGAGAGGTTCTTCCAGAAGATCGAGTGGTTCGTGTGCCCGCCCAGGTTGAAGGCGAGGTCCTTCGACAGCTGGTTCACGGAGCCGAAGTCGCCGGCCTCACGCGCGGCGGCCAGCTTCTCCAGGGCGGTGTTCGCGCCCTTGACGTACGTGGCGTGGTGCTTGGAGTGGTGCAGCTCCATGATGCGGGCCGAGATGTGCGGCTCCAGCGCGGCGTAGTCGTAGTCCAGCTCCGGAAGGGTGTATTCGGTCATGCTTCCTCCTTGATCAGGCGAGGCTGCGGGCAGGACGCCCTCGGCCTCCACCTCGGGCAACCCCGCGTCCCGGCGGCGTATTCCGTCCGTCTCCATTGTGGTCGGGGGCGGAGCGACGGGGCCAGATCCCGTCGACGGTGATCCCGCGCTCAGCCCTCGGAGGCCGCGTCCGTCCCGGGGATGCCCCGCTCGGCGGCCCGCTTGTCCGCCATGGCCAGCAGCCGGCGGATGCGCCCGGCGACGGCGTCCTTGGTCATCGGCGGGTCCGCGAGGCGGCCGAGCTCGTCGAGGGAGGCCTGCTTGTGCTCGAGGCGCAGCCGGCCCGCGTAGCGGAGGTGGTCGGGCACCTCGTCGCCGAGGATCTCGAGGGCCCGCTCCACCTTCGCCCCGGCCATGACGGCGGCCTGGGCGGAGCGGCGCAGGTTGGCGTCGTCGAAGTTCGCCAGGCGGTTGGCGGTGGCCCGGACCTCTTTGCGCTCGCGCCGCTCGCGCCAGAGAGTCGCGGTCTGCTCCGCGCCGACGGCGGCGAGCAGCGTGGCGATCGCCTCGCCGTCGCGGACCACGACGCGGTCCAACTGACGCACCTCGCGTGCCTTCGCCGCCACGCGGAGCCGACGCGCGGCCCCCACCAGCGCGAGCGCGGCCTCCGGGCCCGGCGTGGTCACCTCGAGGGCCGCCGAGCGGCCGGGCTCGGTGAGG
Organism: Micrococcus sp. R8502A1; assembly: GCF_006704135.1. Classification (NCBI taxonomy): domain Bacteria; kingdom Bacillati; phylum Actinomycetota; class Actinomycetes; order Micrococcales; family Micrococcaceae; genus Micrococcus; species Micrococcus sp. R8502A1. Next base: position 59,438 of record NZ_VIGS01000003.1, on the reverse strand, counting down.
GAGCCGTGGGCCAGCAGGGCCCCGCGCCACACGGCGGCGGTGGCCGCCGTCGTCCCGCTGACGAGGACCGGCGCGAGGCCACGCACGGGCCGTCCCCGCTGGTCGATGAGCCCGGTCTGCCGGGCGAGGTCCTCTCCCCCGCGCACGACCCGGAGCACGTACCGCTGACCACGGCGCAGGTTGCCGCCGGAGACCACCACGATCTCCGGGGCCAGGCCGTACAGGTCGGTGATGGCGGCGCGCAGGCGGCGCGCACTGGCGCCGTGGTCCAGCTCCGCCTCCACGACGACGCGGCCGGCCACGAGGTGCAACCCCCCGGCGAACCGCAGCATCGCCGCGGTCTCCGCCCGCCGCTCCGGGGTCGCGGCGACCGGCACACGGGCCAGCTCCTCCTTGAGGGTCATGGTCAGCGCCATGCTCGTGCTCCTTCTCGGCGAGGTGCGCGCGTCAGTGGGTCATCGCCTCGTCGATCGCGACGGCCAGGCGCAGCGGGTCGTGGACCTGGGGATCCTGGGCACTGCTCACTCTACTGAACGCCACGCGCGCGCCCATCCGGGCCGCCTCGGCCTCCACCGCCGCCCGGTCGGTGACCGCGTCCACGTCGGCGATCACCACGTCCAGCCGGAGGTCCGGCGCATACGAGCGCAGCACCTTGAGGTGGTCGGCGTGGGCGAGGCCGGTGGTCTCTTGGTCCCCCGTGCGCAGGTTCAGCACCATGAGGCGCCGGGCGGTGGTGGCGGCGAGCGCCGAGCGCACCTCCGGCATCAACAGGTGCGGCAGCACCGACGTGTACAGCGAGCCGGGTCCGAGCACCACCCAGTCGGCCAGCTCGATCGCCGAGAGCGCCTCCGGGGTGGCGGGGGCGTCGGACGGGCTCAGGCGGACGTCGGTGACGCGCCCCTCGAACGCGGCGACTGCGAAGGCCACCTGGCCCTCCACGCATCGGGTGCGCAGGCGGCCGTCCGGGCCGGCGCTGAGCACGTCCCCGCCGATGGTCAGCGGCACCCGCGAGACCGGCAGGACCTCGCCGTGCGCCCGCAGCAGGGCGCCGGCCCAGCGCAGCCCGTCCACCGGGTCGCCCAGCAGCTCCCACAGGGCGACGATCAGGAGGTTCCCGAGCGCGTGGTTGTCCAGGGTGGCCTGGTCGGCGGGCACCTCGGTGGAGCGGAAGCGGTGCTGCATGACGTGGGCCCAGGTCCGACCCCAGTCGGTGTCGTCGCACAGGGCGGCCAGCGCCATGCGGAGGTCGCCGGGCGGCAGCACCGCCATCTCCCGGCGGATGGTGCCGGAGGAGCCGCCGTCGTCCGCCACCGTGACGATGGCCGTGAGGTGCCCGGCCACGTGCCGCAGGGCCGCGAGGGACGCGGAGAGGCCGTGGCCGCCGCCGAGGGCGGTGACGCGGGCCGTGGGGCGGGACATGCCGGCGCCCACCCCGCGCCCTTCCGAACCCATCCCGGGCGGCAGGGGCAGTTGGCCGGTGAGCGGGGACGTCATTCGCGCCCCATGTCCCGGTGCTGGACGTGCACCGTCACGTGGGGCACCTGGGCCAGGCGCCGGGCCAGCTCCTCGGCGACGGCCACGGAGCGGTGCTTGCCGCCCGTGCAGCCGATGGCGAGCGTAGCGTAGTGCTTGTTCTCCCGCCGGTAGCCCTCGAACACCGGCCCCAGCATGGCGACGTACGCGCGCAGGAAGTCCTCGACACCGGGGCGGGAGAGCACGTAGTCCGCGACCGCGGCCTCCGTGCCCGTGTGCGGACGCAGCGCCGGCACCCAGTGGGGGTTGGGGATGAAGCGCATGTCCGCCACGAAGTTCGCGTCCGCCGGGACGCCGTACTTGAACCCGAAGCTCATGATGGTCAGGCGCAGCGTGACGGGGCCGGACTCCGAGAACAGCTCGGTGATCTCCGTGGCCAGGCCGTGCACGTTCAGCTCGGTGGTGTCCACCACGACGTCGGCACGCGCCTTGAGCGGCTCGACGACGTCCCGCTCCGCGCGGATGCCGTCCAGCAGCCGGGCGTTGCCCTGCATCGGGTGGGGGCGGCGGCCGGCCTCGAAGCGTTGCAGGAGGACGTGGTCCTCCGCATCGAGGAACACGGTGCGATACTCCACTCCGCTGTTGGCCAGGTGCTGCAGGGCGGCGTACAGCTCCTCGAAGTAGGAGCGCGAGCGCACGTCCACCACGATCGCCAGGCGCGGGAACGCCTCCGGCGAGCGGGCGATGAGCTCGGCCAGCGTGCCGAACAGGGCCGGCGGCATGTTCTCCACCACGGCCCAGCCGTGGTCCTCGAGCGCGTGCGCGGCGGTGGTCCGTCCGGCGCCGGACATGCCGGCGATCACGAGCACCTCCGACGTCGGCGGCTTCTCCGGCTGGAGGGTCTCCTCGGTCATGGCTCCACTGTAGCCGCGGGCGTGTCGGCCGTGAGCGCCGTGTGGACGGCCTCGGCCAGCCGCGGCCCGATGCCGGCGACCTCGGTCAGCCGGTCCACGCCGGCGGCCCGGATCTCGGCGACGGAGCCGAAATGGTTCAGCAGCGCGGTGCGCTTGGCCGGGCCCAGACCCGGGATCCCGTCCAGGGCGGAGACGGTCATCGCCTTGGACCGCCGGCTGCGGTGGCCGGCGATCGCGAACCGGTGCGACTCGTCGCGGATGCGCTGGAGCAGGTACAGGCCCTCCGAGGTGCGCGGCAGGACCACCGGGAACTCGTCGCCCGGCAGCCACACCTCCTCGAGCCGCTTGGCCAGCCCGACCACGGGCAGGTCGTCCAGGCCGAGCTCCTCGAGGACCGCCGCGGCCGCGGCCACCTGGGGCGGGCCGCCGTCGACCACCACGAGCGAGGGCGGGTACGCGAAGCGGCGCCCCGACTCCTGATCGTCCCCCTCGACCTGACCGGAGAGCGGGGCGCCCTCCGCGCGCTCCTTGGCCAGGCGGGCGAAGCGGCGCCGCAGGACGTCGCGCAGGGACGCCGTGTCGTCCCGGGCGGCCTCCCCCGTGACGTTGAAGCGGCGGTAGTCCTTCTTCTTCGGCAGCCCGTCCTCCATGACGACCATCGAGCCGACCACGTTGGTGCCCTGGGAGTGGGAGATGTCGTAGCACTCGATGCGCAGCAGAGGCTCGGTGATCTCCAGGGCCTCCTGCAGCTCCCGCAGGGCGGCGGAGCGGGTGGTGAGGTCCCCGGACCGCCGCGACTTGTGCAGCTTGAGGGCCATCGCCGCGTTCTCCCGGACGGTCTCCATGAGGTCCGCCTTCGAGCCCCGCCGGGGCACGCGCACGGCGACCCGTGACCCGCGCAGGCCCGAGAGCCACTCGGTGAGCTGTGCGGCGTCGTCGGGCTCGACCGGGACGAGGATCTCGTGCGGGATGCGCTCCGGCCCCTCGAGGTCGCCGTAGACCTGCTGGAGCAGGTGCGCGACCATCTCCGGCTCGGCGACGTCCTCCACGCGCTCCATGACCCAGCCGCGCTGGCCGCGGATGCGTCCCTGCCGGACGTGGAACACCTGCACCGCGACCTCCAGCTCGTCCGCGTGCAGGGCGAAGATGTCCGCCTCCGTGTTCTCCGGCAGCACCACGGCGTTGCGCTCGAACACGCGGCGCAGCGCGGCGATGTCGTCCCGCAGCCGGGCCGCGTCCTCGTAGCGCAGCTCCTCGACGGCGCGGGCCATGGCCTTCTCCAGCTCGCGGATGAACCGGTTCGCGTCCCCGGCCATGAAGTCGCAGAAGTCCTGGGCCAGCGCGCGATGGTCCGCCGGGCTGATCCGGCCCACGCAGGGCGCCGAGCACTTGCCGATGTAGCCGAGCAGGCACGGCCGGTCCTGGGCGCGGGCCCGCTTGAACACGCCCGCCGAGCACGTGCGGACCGGGAAGACGCGCAGCATCAGGTCCACGGTCTCGCGGATCGCCTTGGCCGGGTGGAACGGGCCGAAGTACTTCACGCCGGGCTTCCGGTCGCCGCGCATCACCTGGACGCGCGGGAACTGCTCGTTCATGGTCACGGCCAGGTACGGGTACGACTTGTCGTCCCGGTACATGATGTTGAACCGGGGGCGGTACTCCTTGATCCACGTGTACTCGAGCTGGAGCGCCTCCAGCTCGGAGCCGACGACGGTCCACTCGACCGCGGCCGCCGTGAACACCATGGTCCGGGTCTTGGTGGCCAGCCGAGCCGGGTCCTGGAAATAGGAGCTCAGGCGGGCGCGCAGGTTCTTCGCCTTGCCGACGTAGACGACGCGTCCGTCCGCGTCGCGGAAGCGGTAGACGCCGGGGGACGTGGAGATCTCGCCCGGAGCCGGGCGGTAGAAGGCCGGATCAGCCACGGGCACCCGGGGCGGCGTTGTACGCGTCCACGCGCTCCTGCCCCGAGAGCGCGCCGATGGCGTCCATGATCGCCGCCGTCGCGTCGCGGCGCTGCGGCAGGGTGTGTCGACGCCCGGGGTGGCCGAAGTCCAGGGGCGCGCCCACGCGCACGGAGAACCGGTGGGGACGGAAGCCGTTCGTGTCCGGCGGCTGGAGGTGCTGCGTGCCGACGAGGCCCACGGGCACCACGGGTGCGCCGGTGGCCAGGGCCAGCCAGGCCGCACCGGTGCGGCCGCGGTAGAGGCGGCCGTCGCGGCTGCGGGTGCCCTCCGGGTAGATGCCGACGCCCTGGCCGGACTCGAGCAGGCCCACGAGGGACTCGAGCGCGGCCACGGAGGCGGCCTGCTCGCCCCGGCGGACGGGGACGGAGCCCACGGACTCGAAGAACCGCCGCCGGACGCGGCCCCGCAGGCCCGTGCCCGTGAAGTACTCCTCCTTGGCGAAGAAGTGGACCGGGCGGGGGGCGAGGGCCTGGAGGATCACCGAGTCGACGAAGGACAGGTGGTTGGAGGCCATGACGAAGGGGCCCCGCGCAGGGACGTGCTCCATGCCGACGACCTCGGGGCGGCAGGTGAGCCGCAGGAGCGCGGCGGCGCTCCTGCGCACGGGCTCCGACGTCGCCATGGCTCTCCTTCGTCCGCGTCCTGCGTGGGCGGGGTCCATGCTACGCGAGCAGCTCCGCGAGGAACCGGCCCGTGTGGCTCTCCGCGACGTGTGCGACCTCCTCCGGCGTGCCCGTGGCCACGATCGTGCCGCCCCCGGAGCCGCCCTCGGGGCCGAGGTCGATCACGTGGTCCGCGCTCTTGATCACGTCGAGGTTGTGCTCGATGGTGAGCACCGTGTTGCCCTTGTCCACGAGGGACTGGAGCACGTGCAGGAGCTTGCGGATGTCGTCGAAGTGCAGCCCCGTGGTCGGCTCGTCCAGCACGTAGATGGTGCGGCCGTTGGAGCGCTTCTGGAGCTCGGCCGCCAGCTTCACGCGCTGGGCCTCGCCGCCCGAGAGCGTGGTGGCGGGCTGGCCCAGGCGGACGTAGCCCAGACCGACGTCGACGAGCGTGTCCAGGTACCGCGAGATGCGGGTGTACGCGCTGAAGAAGTCCGCGGCCTCCTCGATCGGCATGTCGAGGACCTCGGCGATGTTCTTGCCCTTGTAGGTGACCTCGAGCGTCTCCCGGTTGTACCGGGCCCCGTGGCACACCTCGCACGGCACGTAGACGTCCGGCAGGAAGTTCATCTCGATCTTGAGCGTGCCGTCGCCCGCGCACGCCTCGCAGCGCCCGCCCTTGATGTTGAAGGAGAACCGGCCCTGCTGGTAGCCCCGGACCTTCGCCTCGGGGGTCTCCGCGAAGAGCTTGCGGATCGCGTCGAACACGCCCGTGTAGGTGGCGGGGTTGGAGCGTGGCGTGCGCCCGATGGGGCTCTGGTCCACGTGGACCACCTTGTCCAGGTGCTCGAGTCCCTCCACGGACCGGTGCCGGCCGGGCACGAGCTTGGCGCCGTTGAGCCGGTTGGCCAGGACCTTGTAGAGGATCTCGTTGATCAGCGTGGACTTGCCGGAGCCGGACACGCCCGTCACGGCCGTGAGGACCCCGAGCGGGACCTCCACCGAGACGTCCTTCAGGTTGTTCTCCTGGGCGCCGCGGACCGTCAGCACGCGCCCCTTCTCCGGGACGCGACGCCGCTCCGGCACCGCGATGGAGCGGCGGCCGGAGAGGTAGTCGCCGGTGACGGACCGCGTGTTCGCCTTGAGGTCCGCCAGGGAGCCCGAGTGCACGACCTCGCCGCCGTGCTCGCCCGCGCGAGGGCCGATGTCCACGATCCAGTCCGCCTCGGCGATCGTGTCCTCGTCGTGCTCGACGACGATGAGGGTGTTGCCGAGGTCCCGCAGGCGCAGGAGGGTCTCGATGAGGCGGCGGTTGTCCCGCTGGTGCAGGCCGATGGACGGCTCGTCGAGGACGTAGAGGACGCCGACCAGCCCGGAGCCGATCTGCGTGGCCAGGCGGATGCGCTGGGCCTCGCCGCCGGAGAGGGTGCCGGCCGGCCGCTCGAGGTTGAGGTACTCGAGGCCGACGTCCAGCAGGAACGCCAGCCGGGCCAGGATCTCCTTGAGCACCTGGTCCGCGATCTGCCGCTCCCGGTCCGTCAGCCGCAGCCCCGAGAAGAACTCCATGGCCTCGCGCATGGGCAGGCGGGTGGCGTCCGCGATGGACAGGCCGCCCACGAGCACGTTCAGGACCGTGGGGTTGAGGCGGGCCCCGTGGCACGCCGGGCACGGGATCTCCCGCATGAACGACTCGTAGCGCTCGCGGGCGCCGTCCGACTCGGTCTCCCCGTGCTTGCGCATCACGTAGGGGATGACGCCCTCGAAGCCCGTGGTGTAGCGGCGCTCGCGGCCGAACCGGTTGCGGAACGTCACCTCCACCTTGAAGTCCTTGCCGTGCAGGACGGCGTCGCGCTCCGCCTCCGTCAGGTCCTTCCACGGGGTGTCCAGGGAGAAGCCCATCTCCTTGCCCAGCCCGCCGAGCACGCGCAGCCAGTAGTCCGAGGTGGACTTGCCGAGCGACCACGGCACGACGGCGCCCTCGCGCAGGGACAGCTCGTCGTTGGCGACGACGAGGTCCGGGTCCACCTGCAGGCGGGAGCCGATGCCGGTGCACTCGGGGCACGCGCCGAACGGGTTGTTGAAGGAGAACGAGCGCGGCTCGATCTCGTCCACGGTCTGCTCGTGCCCGTTGGGGCAGGAGAGCTTCTCGGAGAACGAGCGGTACCGGGGGTTGCCCTCGGCGTCCCGCCCGCCGAACTCCGCGGTGTTCTTCTTGGCCTTCTCGGCGACCGGCTCCACGTCCACGAACTCGGCGACGACGAGGCCGTCCGCCAGCTTCAGGGCGGTCTCCACCGAGTCGGTGAGGCGCTGGCGGATGCCCTCCTTCATGGCGAGGCGGTCCACGACGACGGCGATGGTGTGCTTGACCTGCTTCTTCAGCACGGGCGGGTCCGAGAGCTGGACGGTCTCCCCGTCCACGACGGCGCGGGCGAAGCCCTGCGTGGACAGGTCCTGGAACAGGTCCACGAACTCGCCCTTGCGGCCGCGGACCACGGGCGCGAGCACCTGGAAGCGGGTGCGCTCGGGCAGCTCCTCGAGCTGGTCCACGATCTGCTGCGGGGTCTGCCGGCTCACCGGCTCCCCGCACTGCGGGCAGTGCGGCACCCCGACGCGCGCCCAGAGCAGGCGCATGTAGTCGTAGATCTCGGTGATGGTCCCCACCGTGGAGCGCGGGTTGCGGTTGGTGGACTTCTGGTCGATGGACACGGCCGGGGACAGGCCCTCGATGAAGTCCACGTCCGGCTTGTCCACCCGGCCCAGGAACATGCGGGCGTAGGAGGAGAGCGACTCGACGTAGCGTCGCTGGCCCTCGGCGAAGATCGTGTCGAAGGCCAGGGAGGACTTGCCCGAGCCGGACAGACCCGTGAACACGACCATGGCGTCCCGCGGGAAGCTGACGTCCACGTCCTTCAGGTTGTGCTCGCGGGCGCCCTGGACGACGATGCGGTCCCGCTCGCCCGAGCGCGCGCCGCCGGGGCCGGAGGCGAGGCCGCCGAAGTGGGTCTCGACGGCGGAGGAGACGGTGGTGGAGACGGTGGTGGAGGAGTTCTTGGGCACGCGGCCAGCATAGGGGCGGCACGGACACGACATCGGGGTCTCGCCTGTGGGCGAACCCACCGCGGGCCGGGCCCGCCCTGGCGCCTCGCCGCCCCGTCCGTACAATGTTGCGCATGCCCGAGACCGCCCGGAACCGCCTCCTGCACGATCTGCCCGCCGTCACGGTGCGCACCTGCTCCGTGTCGGAGATGGACAACAACGTGTACCTGCTCACCTCCAAGACCACGGGGGCGCAGGTGCTGATCGACGCCGCCGACGACGCCGAGGCCATCCGCGACCTCATCGCCTCGGCCGCGGACGACACCCCGTGCGAGCCGCGCCTCGAGATGATCGTCACCACGCACCGGCACTGGGACCACGTGCGCGCACTGCCGGCGCTGGCGTCCCTGACCGGGGCCCGCACGGCGGCCGGCGAGGACGACGCCGACGCGATCGCCGAGGCCACGGGGGTCGCCCCCGACGTGCGCCTGCGCCACGGGGACACCGTGGGGGCCGACGGGCTCCGGCTCGAGGTGGTGGCCCTGCGCGGCCACACGCCCGGGTCCATCGCGCTGGTGTGCCGCCCCGAGGCGGACGAGCCGGCCGTGCTCTTCACCGGCGACTCCCTCTTCCCGGGCGGGGTGGGCAACACCGAGGGCGACGACGGCCGGTTCCGTCAGCTGTTCACGGACGTCACCGAGCGGATCTTCGACGCGTTCGACGACGACGTGGTGGTCCACCCCGGCCACGGCGCCTCCACGACCCTGGGCGCCGAGCGCCCCCACCTGCCGGAGTGGGCCGAGCGCGGCTGGTGACGGCCCGCCCGGGCACTCCCGGGCCCGGCGTCAGGCCGGCTTCTGCCCGACCATGAACAGGCGCCGGGCCGGGAAGATCGTCACCGGGCCGCCGTCGTCGGCCGTGACGCCGGGCACCGGCGGGTACGCCTCGCGCATGGCGGCGCGGTACCGGTCCACGAACGCCTCGAGCAGCCCGGCGCCCTCGGCGGCGCCCTCCTCGGCGTCCCAGCGGGCCAGGGCCTGCAGGCTCGGTCGCAGGGCCGCGCCGGAGGTCCACCGGAACACCGGGTCCTCGCCCGTCAGCACCTGCTGGTACTCCGTCTCCCAGACCACCGGGGACCACCCCGCCTCGAGGAACAGCCGCGTGTACTCCTCGGGCGGCGCCACGGTGCGGGTCGTCGCCACCCCGTGCAGCGGCTCGGAGAAGGCCGGGTCCTCCGCCAGCGCCACGATCGCCGCGTGGGAGGGCTGCTCGTAGGGCCGCGGGATCTGCGCCGCGAACCACGCCCCCGGCGTGAGGTCCCCGAGCCAGCGCCGGATCAGGCGACGGTGCGTCGGGATCCACTGGAGCATCGCGTTGGACACCACGACGTCCGTCGCCCTCGACGGGCGCCACTGCGAGGCGTCGACCGCCTCGAAGCGCAGGTTGGCGGGGGCACCCGTGCGGGCCGCCTGCTCCCGGGCCCGCTCGAGCATCGCGGGCGAGTCGTCCAGACCGATCACCTCGGCGTCCGGCCAGCGCTCGGCCAGCGTCCGGGTCAGGGTCCCCGGGCCGCAGCCCAGGTCCACCACGACGCGCGGGGCCTCGGCGCGCACGCGCCCCACCAGGTCGTAGAAGGGGCGGGCGCGGTGTTCGGCGAAGCCCTCGTACTGCGCGGGATCCCAGGTGAACCCCCCGCCCTGTCGGCCGGTCACGTCCCCCACGACGGCGTCGGTGTCCGGGTGCGGGCTCTCGGGCGCGATCTGACTCATGGCGGCACCGTATCGCGCGGAGCGGCCGATACCCTGGGGGCGATGACTTCTGCCGCCACGAACCCGCCCTCGCTGACCGACCGCATCGACGCGCTCCCGCCGGCCCCGGACGCCGACGACGTCTTCGGGGCCTTCGCGGCCTGGACCGAGGACCGCGGGATCTCGCTCTACCCCGCCCAGGAGGAGGCCGCCCTCGAGCTCGTCCAGGGCCGGCACGTGATCCTGGCGACGCCCACCGGCTCCGGCAAGTCCCTGGTGGCGCTGGCCGCGCACGCCGACGCGCTCGCCCACGACGCCGTCTCCTACTACACGGCGCCGATCAAGGCGCTCGTCTCGGAGAAGTTCTTCGCGCTGGTGGACGTGTTCGGCGCGGAGAACGTCGGCATGGTCACGGGCGACTCCACCGTCAACGGTGACGCGCCCATCATCTGCTGCACCGCCGAGATCCTCGCCAACCGCGCGCTGCGCGAGGGCTCGGGCATGGAGATCGGCACCGTGGTGATGGACGAGTTCCACTACTACGCGGACCCCTCCCGCGGCTGGGCCTGGCAGGTGCCCCTCCTCGAGCTGCCGCAGGCCCGGTTCCTGCTGATGTCGGCCACCCTCGGCGACACGACCCGCCTCGAGGCGGACCTGACCGAGCGCACCGGGCGCGAGGTCGCCGTCGTCGCCCACGCGGAGCGCCCCATCCCGCTGACGTTCGAGTGGTCCGAGGTGCCGCTGCAGGAGAAGGTCGAGGAGTTCGTGAGCACCCACCAGGCACCGGTGTACATCGTGCACTTCTCGCAGCTGGACGCCGTGGAGACGGCCCAGGGTCTGTCCTCGATCTCGGTGACGTCCAGGGAGGAGAAGGAGGCGATCGCCGCGCGGATCGCCGGCTTCCGCTTCTCCGCGGGCTTCGGGCACACCCTGAACCGCCTCGTCCGGGCGGGCATCGGCGTGCACCACGCGGGCATGCTGCCCAAGTACCGCCGCCTCGTGGAGAAGCTGGCCCAGGACGGGCTGCTCAAGGTCATCTGCGGCACGGACACGCTGGGCGTCGGGATCAACGTGCCGATCCGCACCGTGCTGCTCACCGCGCTCTCCAAGTTCGACGGCGAGAAGACCCGCCTGCTCCAGGCCCGCGAGTTCCACCAGATCGCCGGCCGGGCGGGCCGGGCCGGCTTCGACACCTCCGGCACCGTGGTGGTCCAGGCCCCCGAGCACGTGATCGAGAACAAGGCGGCCGAGCGCAAGGCCGCGGCGAAGTTCGCGAACGTCAAGGACGAGGCCGAGCGGGCCAAGCGCATGAAGCAGTCCGTGAAGTCCGGCAAGCGCAAGACCCCGCCGGCCGGCTTCGTCTCGTGGGGGCCGGCGACGTTCGAGCGCCTCGTCTCCGCCGAGCCGGAGCCGCTGGTCTCCCGCATGCGGATCACGCACTCCATGCTGCTGAACATCCTCGACCGGCCCGGCGACCCGGTCATCGCGGTCCGGCGCCTGCTGCGCGGCACCCACGAGACCCCGGCCCGCCAGGCGGTGCTCATGCGCCGCGCGCTCGGGATCTTCCAGGAGCTGTTGGCCACGGGCGTCGTCGAGCGTCTGCCCGAGCCGGACGCCGAGGGCCGCACCGTGGACCTCACGGTGGACCTGCAGCCGGACTTCGCGCTCAACCAGCCGCTCTCCCCCTTCGCCCTCGCCGCGCTCGACCTGCTGGACCCGGCCGATCCCGACCACGCGCTCGACGTCGTCTCCGTGATCGAGGCGACCCTCGACCCGCCGCGCCAGGTGCTCTCCGCCCAGGTCAAGCACGCCAAGGGCGAGGCCGTGGCCGCCATGAAGGCCGAGGGCATGGACTACAACGACCGCATGCGGGCCCTCGACGAGATCACCCACCCGCGGCCGCTGGCCGAGCTCCTCGAGCAGCAGTTCGAGCTCTACCGGCAGGACGCCCCGTGGCTCGCGGAGTTCGAGCTGACCCCCAAGTCCGTGGTGCGCGACATGTTCGAGCGGGCCATGGGCTTCGGCGACTACGTGCGGTTCTACGGGATCGCCCGGTCCGAGGGCGTGCTGCTGCGCTACCTCACGGACGCGGTCAAGGCACTGCGCCACACCGTCCCCGAGGCGGCCCGCACCGAGGAGCTCCAGGTGCTGCTGGACTGGCTCGACGAGATGGTGAAGCAGACCGACTCGTCCCTCCTGGAGGAGTGGGAGGACCTGGTGGCCGGGGACATCGACGAGCTGCGCCGGGACATGGAGGCGCTCGAGCCGCCGGCCCCGCCTCGCCTGACGGACAACGAGCCCGTGTTCCGGGTGATGGTCCGCAACGCGATGTTCCAGCGGGTGCGCCTGTTCGGCGACGAGCGGGACGAGGCGCTCGCGCGCCTGTCCGGCGAGCTGTCCGCCGACGACTGGGCCGACGCCCTCGACGCCTACTTCGACGACCACGAGGACATCGACGACGGCCCCGCCGCGCGCGGCCCCGAGCTGTTCCGCGTGGCCGCGGCCCCCGACGTCGCCGCCCCGCTGGAGCTGGCCGGCCCGCGCTGGTGGGCGGTGCGGCAGGTCCTGAAGGACCCGGACGGGGACCTGGACCACGGGATCAACGCCGTGGTCGACCTGGACGCCTCCGACGAGGCGGGCCATCCCGTGATCCGGGTGGTCTCCGTGGGCGCGCCCGAGTCCGGGTGGGGCCTGTGAGCGCCGGGGACGCTCGGGCGGCAGGACGGCCCGTGGCGGGCGACCCGCGCGGCTTCGCTCCCCTCGAGCCGGCCCGCCACCGCGTGGGCGAGCGCACCGAGCTCTACGACGGCACCGTCACGGTGGACCACTGGTTCTCGGTGCCGATCGACCACGCGCTGGGCCTCGCCGAGGCCGAGGCGCAGGACGCGGCGGGCACCGGCGTCGGGCCGCACGGGCGCGGCACGCTGACCGTCTTCGCCCGCGAGATCCGGGCGAAGGACGACCCCGAGGGCGAGCGCCCCTGGGCCCTGTACCTCCAGGGTGGCCCCGGCAGTGCCGGGCCCCGCCCGGCGCGCCTGAGCGGCTGGCTCGGCGCGCTGGCCGAGAGCCACCGCGTGCTGCTGCTGGACCAGCGCGGCACGGGGCGTTCGACCCCGGCCACTGTGGCGACCCTGACCGCCCCGGGCGCCTTCGCCACGGACGAGGCGCGCGCCGAGCACCTGGTGCACCTGCGGGCGCCCTCGATCGTGCGGGACGCCGAGATGCTGCGCCTCGCCCTCGGCGCCGGGCCGTGGACCACACTGGGCCAGAGCTTCGGCGGGTTCTGCACGCTGAGCTATCTCTCCTTCCACCCGGAGGGCCTGCAGCGCAGCCTGGTGACCGGCGGCCTCGCCCCGCTCACCGGCCACGCCGACCGGGTCTACCGGGCCACCTACGCCCGGATGCGCGCCCGCACCGAGGAGTTCTTCGACCGGCACCCGGCCGACCGCGACGCGTGGTCGGAGGCCGTGGGGCTGATCCGCGCCGCCGAGGCCGCGGGCGCCCCGATCCCCCTGCCCGGCGGCGGGCCGCTCACCGTGGGACGGGCCCAGGGTCTGGGCATGCTGCTGGGCGGCAACACCCGCGTGGACCGCCTGCACTGGGTCCTCGCCGAGGCCGTGGACCGCACCGGACCCGCGCCGCGCCTGTCCGAGACGTTCCTGGCCGCCGTCGCCGACCAGGACGACCGCCTCGTCAACCCGCTCTACACCGTGCTGCACGAGGCGATCTACGCGCAGCCGGCGGACCTGGCCGGCGGCCGGGCGGACACCGGCTGGTCGGCGTCCCGGATGCTCGCCGAGCACCCGGACTTCGACCCGGAGGCGACCACGGTCCCGCTGCCCACGGGCGAACACGTCATGCCCTGGTCCGTCGAGGTCGACCCCCGGCTGCGGCCCCTGGCCGGCACGGCGCGGCTGCTCGCCGAGCGCACGCAGTGGGGCCCGCTCTACGACGTGGCTGCCCTGGCGCAGAACACCGTCCCCGTGGCCGCCGCGGTCTACGCCGACGACGTGTACGTGGACCGGGACCTCTCGCTCGAGACCGCGCGGCGCGTCCGCGGCCTGCAGGTGTGGGAGACCGACGCCTTCCACCACGACGGCATCGCCGACGACGGGCCGGCGATCCTCGACCGGCTCCTGGCGATGACCGCGGCGGACGGCGCCGGGACGACGACGGCCCCCGACCCGGTCGACTGACCGGCCCGGGGGCCCGGGCGCCGGCGGAGCACTCCCCCGGTGCCGTGATCGGCTCAGACGGTGGGCCCGTCCTGTCGCACGATCTGCTCGGAGACCCCGCGCGCGTCGTCGTCACGGGGATCGGCGAGCCGGGTCTCGTGGGCCGTGCGGATGATGGCCGACCACGCGTCCTTGTGCTCGAGCAGCTGGTCGCGCCAGCGCTGGTCCAGGGCCTCGGCCCGGGCCGTCCAGCGGTCCATCAGGGCGGCGGCGCGCTCGCGCTCGGCCGGGTCGGCGTCCTCGGCCAGCTTCGAGTACCGATACGAGTACTTCTCGGCGTTCTGCAGCGCCCGCAGGGCCTGGCCCTTCGGCGAGGCCAGGGAGATCGCCACGGTGATCGCCAGGATCACGACGACGACCACGAGGGACAGCGTCGTGGGGATCTCGACGACGGGCACGTTCTCGCCGCCGTTGATGAACGGCAGGTTGTTCTCGTGCAGGGCGTGCAGGATCAGCTTCACGCCGATGAACGCCAGCAGCGCGGAGAGCCCGTAGGCCAGGTAGACGAGGCGGTCGAGCAGGCCGTCGATCAGGAAGTACAGCTGGCGCAGGCCCATGAGCGAGAACGCCGTGGCGGTGAAGACGATGTACGCCTCCTGGGTCACGCCGAAGATCGCGGGGATGGAGTCGAAGGCGAAGAGGATGTCCGTGGCGCCGATCGCGATCATCACGAGGAGCATCGGCGTCATGAGGCGCTTGCCGTCCACCGTCGTGAAGAGGCGGTCGCCGTCGAACTGCTCGGAGGCGGGCAGGAACCGCTTGACGAGGCGGACCATCACGTTGTCCGCCTCGTCCTGGGCGCCCTCGGCGTCGCCGGACATCTCGCCCTTGAGCTGGCCGCCGGCGATGATCAGCAGGAACAGGCCGAAGAGGTAGAACACGTCCGACCACGCGGCGATGACGGCGGCGCCCAGCAGGATGAACAAGGTGCGCGAGATCAGCGCGAACGTGATGCCGAACAGCAGCACCTTCTGCTGGTAGTCGCGGGGCACGCGGAAGCTGGCCATGATGACCAGGAAGACGAACAGGTTGTCGACGCTGAGCGCCTTCTCCAGCAGGTAGCCGGTGTAGTACTCGACCGCGTGCTGGGTGTCGCCGAAGGCGAAGAACACGAGGCCGAAGATGAGCGCGAGGCCGACGTAGACGCCGGACCAGATCGCGGCCTCCCGGATCGTCGGCGTGTGCGCCTTGCGGACATGGGCGAAGTAGTCGAATGCGAGGAGGCCGACGATCAGCGCGATCGTCAGGCCCCAGGTCAGGCCGTTGATTTCCACGGGTCACCTCTCGGCGTCAAGGGTCGGGACGGTGCCGCAAGTCTCTCCGCCCGCCGCGACCGCGGCCCGGGCCCCTGTGTCCGGCCGACGGCGCGCTCTCGGCGGCCGCGGCGTGCTGACGTCCACAGTGTTCGGGATACTCCCCTACGTCGCCGGTCAGTCTACCCGGTCGCACGACGACGCCCCGACCCGCGGCGGGCGGAGCGGGGCGTCGTCGGGCCCGCTGGCGCAGGCCCATGAGGGCGAAGATATTGGCGGTCAGGACGATGAACCAGTTCTGGGTGAGGCCGAAGATCGCCGGGATGGAGTCCACCGCGAACATCACGTCCGTCAGGCCGATCGTGATGAACACGACCACCATGGGGGTGAACATGCGCCGGCCGTCCACGGTGGTGCGCAGTCGGTTGCCGTCGTAGTCCGGCGCCACGTTGAGGCGGCGGGTCAGGCGGGCCACGACGCCCGGCTCGGACTCCTCGTCCCCGCCGTCGTCCTTGAGCTGCTGCCAGGCGGTCCAGAGCAGGAAGGCGCCGAAGATGTAGAACTCCCACGTCAGGTGCTCGATGGCGACGGCGCCGACCGCGATGAACACCGCGCGGGCGATCAGCGCGATGATGATGCCCACCATCAGCACCTCCTGCTGGTAGCGGCGGGGCACCTGGAACTTGGCCATGATGATGAGGAACACGAACAGGTTGTCCACGCTGAGGCTGTACTCGGTGACCCAGCCGGCGAGGAACTCGGTGCCGTGCTGCGCATCGCCCAGGGCGAAGAGCAGCCCCGCGAAGAGCAGCCCCGCGAAGAGCAGCCCCGCGAAGACCAGCGCCAGCGCCACGTAGAACCCGATCCACAGGCCGGCCTCCTTCATGGAGGGCTCGTGGGGGCCGCGCCAGTCTAGACGGGTGCGGTCCCGCGCGCGGATGCGGGTGGGCCCGGTCTCAGGCTGCGCCGGGGGCGGTCAAGCCGAGGGCGAGCCAGACGACGACGGCGCCGGCGGCGGCCAGGCCCCAGCTGGCGAGGGAGCCGATGAGGAACTCCTCCGCGCGCGAGCCGGCTCCGCGGTCCGCCGAGATCTCCGGGAAGCGCACGATGCCCTTGGCCGCCATCAGGGCCGCGATCACCGGATAGGCCTGCGCGAGCCCCAGGACGACCATGAGCAGTCGCTCCATGGGCCCGATGTAGCGACCGCCGCGCAGGCCGTCGGCCGCGGGGTCCGTGGGCGCGGCGGACGGCACGGTCGTGGGCTCCGCCGCGGGGTCCTCCGCCTCCTCGTCGCCCCCGTCGGCGGACCGGCCCGCCAGGGCGAGGACCGCGCGGGTGACCCGGTTGCCGGTCTCGGTCAGCGCCACCGCCACCGCCGGCAGCGTGAGGGCCGGTGGCGCGGAGCGCAGGCCCGCGGGCGCCAGGGTCGACTCGAGCACGGCCACCAGGCCGACCGTGGCCACCACCGCGACCACCCCGAGCGGCCGGTCCGGGTGCAGCCACGTCCAGCCCATCAGCAGGCCGAGGGACACCAGGCCGCCGCCCACCGCGACGGCCACGCCGGTCGGCGCCAGCACGGCCACCAGCACCGCGGCGAGGACGGCGGCCACGGCCGCGCCGGCCCGGGCGAGCCACCGCCGCCGGGGGGCGGGCCAGGCGCCGGGCAGGACGGCGTCGAGCAGGTCGTGCAGCCCCAGGGCGAGCAGTGCGAGGGCGGTCACGGCGCGACCTCCGTCGCCGCGGCGGCGAGCTCGGCGTCCAGCTCGAGCAGCCGGCCGATCCCGGACCGCGCGACGGTCTGCGACACCGCGGACTGCGTGATCCGCTCCGCCCGTGCGGCCTCCGCCTGGGTCGCCCCGCCCAGCAGGGCTGCGGCGATCCGGCGTTCGCGGGCCTTGAGCCGGCCGAGGACGTGGTCGCGCAGCAGGGCGAGCCCGTCCACGGCGGCGGTGAGGGACGGGTCCGCGGCACGGAAGGCGGTCGCGGCGCCGGCGGCCCGCTCGTGCGCGTGCTCGACGGCCTCGCGGGCCCGATACCAGGCCGTGCCGTCCTCGATGCCGTCTCCGCCGGCGTCCAGGGCCCGCCGCTGCCCCAGGCCGATCCCGAAGCGCAGGTCGAGGCCCGGGGGCAGGGCGAGCGTGACGCGGACGGTCAGCCGGAGCGCGTCCGGCCAGGTGCGGTGCAGCGCCTGGAACTCGTCGCCGACGCTGGCCCAGGCGGGGCGCAGCGGCGGGACGTCCTGTTCCGCGGCCGCGAAGGCGGCCAGGATCTGCTCCTGCGCGCGCTCCCGGTCCGGGAGGGCGCGGGAGCCGACGATGTCCGCGATCACGGCCGCGACCGGGGGTGCTGCGCTCATGGCGTCACACTATCACTGATATGACGACATTCATCAGTGTTTTCATAACACCCTGGGTCGGCATCATGCCGGGTGGTCACTGCTCCCGCTTCATCTGCCGCAGCTCCTTCTTGAGCTCGCCGACCTCGTCGCGCAGGCGGGCGGCGAGCTCGAACTGCAGGTCCGCCGCCGCCTGGTGCATCTGCTTCGACATCTGCTCGATCAGATCGGCCAGGTCCTTGGCGGGCAGCGACGCCGGGTCCACCGCCGGAGCCTCGGTGCCCTCCCCTGTGGTCGCGTCCCGGTCCAGCGAGCTGAGGCCTCGGTGGCCCATGCCGAAGTCGAACCCGGACTTCACGCCGCCCATGCCCTTGAGGAAGTCGGCGGTGTCCGCGTCCTCCCGGGCCAGCTGGTCCGTGATGTCCGCGATGCGCTTGCGCAGCGGCTGGGGGTCGATCCCGTGCTCCTCGTTGTACGCGATCTGCACGGCCCGGCGCCGCTCGGTCTCGTCGATCGCCCGCCGCATGGAGTCCGTGACGTTGTCGGCGTACATGTGGACCTCGCCGGAGACGTTGCGGGCGGCGCGGCCGATGGTCTGGATGAGGGAGGTGGTGGAGCGCAGGAACCCCTCCTTGTCCGCGTCCAGGATCGCCACGAGCGAGACCTCGGGCAGGTCCAGGCCCTCGCGCAGCAGGTTGATGCCCACCAGCACGTCGAAGGTGCCCTTGCGCAGCTCCCGCAGCAGCTCCACGCGGCGCAGCGTGTCCACATCCGAGTGGAGGTACTCGACCTTCACCCCCGCCTCGAGCAGGTAGTCCGTGAGGTCCTCGGCCATGCGCTTAGTCAGCGTGGTCACCAGGACGCGCTCGTCCTTGGCCGTGCGCACGCGGATCTGCTCGAGCAGGTCGTCGATCTGCCCCTCGGTCGGCTTGACCACCACCTGCGGGTCCACCAGCCCGGTGGGCCGGATGATCTGCTCGACGTAGCCGTCCGCCTGGCCGAGCTCGTAGGCGCCCGGCGTCGCGGAGAGGTACACGGTCTGCCCGATCCGCTCGAGGAACTCGTCCCACTTCAGCGGGCGGTTGTCCATGGCCGAGGGCAGGCGGAAGCCGTGCTCCACGAGGGTGCGCTTGCGGGACATGTCCCCCTCGTACATCGCGCCGATCTGCGGGATGGTCACGTGGGACTCGTCCACCACGAGCAGGAAGTCGTCCGGGAAGTAGTCCAGCAGGCAGTGCGGGGCGGAGCCGGCGGGACGGCCGTCGATGTGGCGCGAGTAGTTCTCGATGCCGTTGCAGTAGCCCATCTGCTGCATCATCTCGAGGTCGTACGTGGTGCGCATGCGCAGCCGCTGCGCCTCGAGCAGCTTGTCCTGGGACTCCAGCTCCTGCAGCCGCTCCCGCAGCTCGTCCTCGATGGTGGTGATCGCCCGGCCCATGCGCTCGTCGCCGGCCACGTAGTGCGAGGCCGGGAAGATGTACATCTCCTCCTCCTCGCGCACCACCTGGCCGGTGAGCGGGTGCAGGGTCTGGATGGACTCGATCTCGTCCCCGAAGAACTCGATGCGCACCGCGAGCTCCTCGTACATGGGGATGATCTCCACGGTGTCCCCCCGCACCCGGAAGGTGCCGCGGTGGAAGTCGACGTCGTTGCGCACGTACTGCATCTGCACGAACCGCCGCAGGAGCACGTCCCGGTCCATCTCCGCACCGCGGCGCAGGGTGACCATCTGCTCGATGTACTCCTCGGGCGTGCCGAGGCCGTAGATGCAGGAGACGGTGGCCACCACGATCACGTCCCGCCGGGTCAGCAGCGCGTTCGTGGCCGAGTGGCGCAGCCGCTCGACCTCCTCGTTGATGGAGGAGTCCTTCTCGATGAAGGTGTCCGTCTGCGGGACGTACGCCTCGGGCTGGTAGTAGTCGTAGTAGGAGACGAAGTACTCGACCGCGTTGTTGGGCAGCAGCTCCCGGAACTCGTTGGCCAGCTGCGCCGCGAGCGTCTTGTTCTGCACCATCACCAGCGTGGGCCGCTGGAGGCGCTCGACGAGCCACGCCGTCGTCGCCGACTTGCCCGTGCCGGTGGCGCCCATCAGGACGACGTCCTTCTCCCCCGCCTCCACGCGCTCGGCGAGCTCGGCGATGGCCTTCGGCTGGTCACCGGAGGGCTGGTAGGGGGAGATGACCTCGAACGGGGCGACGACGCGGTTGATCTTCTGGGCCAGGCTCATGGCAGAACCCTACGTCGCGCCCCGGACACCCCGGCGGTCAGTCCGCCGAGGGCTCAGCCGCGCCGGGGGCGAGGAACCGGTCCCACACCTGGTTCGCCACGGACGCGAGCCGCTCGAGGTCGGCGTCGTTGACGATGACCACGTCCGCGACGGCGCGCCGCTGCTCGTCCGTGGCCTGGGCCGCGATCCGCGCCTCGGCGTCCGCGCGGCTCATGCCGCGGTCCTCCACCATCCGGCGCAGGCGCTCCTCGAGCGGGGCCTCCACCACGATCACGAGGTCGAACGCGTCCGCCTGCCCGGTCTCCACCAGCAGCGGCACGTCCTGGACCACGACGGCGTCCGGCCCGGCCTCGGCGACGATGCGCCGGGCCGCAGCCCGGATCCGGGGGTGCACGATGCGGTTCAGGCGCTGTCGGGCGCCCTCGTCCCCGAAGACGATGCGGGCCATCTCGACGCGGTCGAGCTCACCGTCCGCGGTGATGACGCGGTCCCCGAACTCGTCCTGGACGGCGGCCAGCCCGTCGGTGCCCTTCTCGAGGACCAGCCGGGCGAGGGCGTCCGAGTCCACCAGGAGCGCGCCACGCTCCTGCAGGACACGGGCCACCGCGGACTTGCCGGCGGCGATCCCGCCGGTCAGGCCCACATGGACGCGCGGCCGTTCGGCCACCGGGTCGGTCTCGGTCATACGCGCTCTCCTCGGGCGGCCTCGAGCTGAGGCTGGATCTTGGCCTCCCAGTATGCCCGGACGGCCTCCTGCAGGTCCTCGAGCGAGCCGTCGTTCTCGATCACGGTGTCCGCGATCTCGGCCCGCTCCTCGTCCGCCGCCTCCTCGTCGATGAAGGCCCAGGCCCGCTCGCGGGTCATGTCGTGGGACTCCATGAGCCGGGCGACGCGCACCTCGGCGGGAGCGGAGACGGCCAGCACCTGGTCGAAGTCCTGTCCGGAGCCGGTCTCGGCCAGCAGGGCCAGGTCGACCACCAGCACGGAGTCCTCGCCGATCTCGCGGGCCCGGCGGTTCGCCTCGTCGCGCACCGCCGGGGAGACGATCTCGTACATGCGCGTCCGGGCGGTCGAGCTCTCGGTGGTGAGCCGGTTGAGGGTGCGCGCGTCCAGGGTGCCGTCCGCGCGGACGATGTCCTCGCCGAAGACCGAGCGGAGCTCCTCGAGCACGGGGTTGCCGGGCACGAGGATCTCCCCCATCAGGTCGTCGAACTCCACGACGACGGCGCCCAGCCGCTCGAGCTCCGCGCCGACCTCGGTGCGGCCCGCGGCGATGCCGCCGGTCAGGCCGACGGTGACGAGGGCCTTGGCCGCGTCGATGCGCTGCTGGTGCCACGTCTTCGGGGTGTGCGTGTCGTTCTCCGGCTCGGTGCCGACCTCGAACTCGGGGCGGATCACGAAGTCCGAGACGTCCACGCCGTCCTCGGTGGCGCGGCGGCGGTACTCCTCGACCGGCAGCACCTGCTTCCACTGGCGGGTCCGCATGGGCCGCGCGGCACCCGCGTCCTCGCGCAGGGCCTGCAGCAGCAGTGCGGCCTGCGTGACGGTGATGAGCAGGATGGGCAGGCCGATCACGATGATGACCTCCTGCAGCGCCGCCAGGCCGTTCTCGCCCGCGGTGAGGATGATGGCCGCGCAGACCGCGCCGATGGACACGGCCCAGAACACGGACTGGCGGCGGGGCGCGGCATCCTCGTGGCCATTGGCCATCGCGTCCATCACGAGCGCGCCCGAGTCGATCGAGGTGATGAAGAACAGCGTGATGACCACGAGCGCCACGACCGCGGCCACCGTGTAGAGCGGCGTGCCCTGCAGGTGCTGGAACAGGGCGGCCTGGACGTTGCCGTCGGTGACGATCGTCTGCGTGAGGTCACCGCCCTGGCCCGGCGCCGGCGCGGTGGCGCGGTCCGACTGGAACGCGGAGTAGCCGTAGATGCCCATCCAGATGATGACGAACGCCGTGGGCAGGCCGAGGCCGGCCATGATGAAGGAGCGGATGGTGCGGCCGCGTGAGATGCGGGCGAAGAACATCCCCACGAAGGGCGCCCACGTCACGGTCCAGGCCCAGTAGAAAACGGTCCAGTCACCGGACCACTGGCCCGAGTTGTACGTGTCGTTGTAGGTGGAGAGCACGGGCAGCATGGAGGCGTACTCGCCGATCGCCTGCACGGTGCCGCGGATGACGTCCATGCTGGAGACGGCCCACATCAGGACGTACACGAGCAGGGCGATCGCCAGCAGGATGTTGGCGTAGGACAGCCGCTTGACGCCCTTGTCCATGCCGACCAGCACGGAGGCCGTGCCCACGGCGGTGACGACGGCCAGGATGAGCGCCTGGACCCAGCCGGCCACGGGGGTGCCCAGCACGTAGTTCATGCCCGCGTTGATCTGCAGGGCGCCCAGGCCCACGGACACGCCGAGGCCGAACACGGTGGAGACCACGGCGATGATGTCGATCGTCTTGCCGATGGGGCCGTGGATGCGATCGCCGAGGAGGGGCTGGAAGGCGGAGGACACGCGCGGGGGCAGCTTGCGCTTGTACGTGAAGTAGCCGAAGCACAGGCCCGGGACGAGCAGGATCGCCCACATGTGGATGCCGAAGTGGAAGTTCGCGATCGCCATGGCCTCCGAGGCCGCGCGGTCGGAGAACGGCTCCGTCCCCGCCATGGGCGGGTTGGCGTAGTGGTTCATCGGCTCCGCGATGCCCCAGAACATCAGCACCGCGCCGACGCCGGCGGCGAACATCATGCCGAACCAGGTCAGGCCGGAGTACTCCGGCACCGCGTCGTCGTCGCCGAGCTTGACCCGGCCGTACCGGGTCACGGCGAGGATGAACAGGAACGCCACCAGCAGGGTCAGGCTGAGGGTGTAGATCCAGCCGACGTCGTAGCGCAGCCAGCTCGAGACCACGCCGAAGGCCGCCTGGACCGGGCCAGGGAACAGGCCCATCGCGGCGGTGAAGAGCACGACCGCGGCGGCCGAGCCGAAGAAGATCGCCGGACTCGTGCGGAGCCCCAACGTGTCGTGCAGGCGAGTGAGCGGGGAAGTCATGAGTCTCCCGGGACAGGGTCGTGGGAGGCCCGCGGCGGCACGCGTGCTCGCTCACCGGTGGGCCGGTGCCGGGTGGCACGGTCTTCCACTGTACCGAAGCTCACGTCCGGGCTCGACGGCGTGCCCGTCCTCGGCCAGCCCCTAGGGTGGGGTCATGCCCGATCCCGCCCCCGCCCCGACCGCGCGCTGCACGGTCCTGCCGGCGTCCGCCCGCGACCCCGACGGCTGGCTGGAACGGGAGGTGGAGATCCGCCGCAGCCGCTTCCTCACCTACCTCGGGCGCGTCGAGGACGAGGCGCAGGCGCGCGAGATGGTCGCCGTCCTGCGGCGCCGGCACCACGACGCGCGGCACGTGTGCAGCGCGTTCGTCCTCGGCCCCGCCCGGGACCGGATGCGCTCCAGCGACGACGGCGAGCCCGCCGGCACGGCCGGCGTCCCCATGCTCGAGGCCGTCCTCCAGCGCGAGACCGCGCCGGGCCGGACCGACCTGACGGACGTGTGCGCCGTCGTCGTGCGCTGGTTCGGGGGGATCAAGCTGGGCGCCGGGGGCCTGGTGCGCGCCTACTCGGACTCGGTGTCCGGGGCACTCGACGCCGCCCCGCTGCGCACCCGCTCCCGGCTGGCCCTGCTCGCGGTGGAGGCGCCCCACACCGACGCCGGCCGGTGGGAGAACGAGCTGCGCGCGGCGGGCGTGTCCGTGCTGGAGGCGAGCTACGGCGCCGCGGGGGTCCGCCTGACGGTCGGCGTGCCGGACACCGAGGAGGACCGCGCGGTGTTCGCGGCGCGGCTCGCGGACGTCACGGCCGGCGCGGGCCATGCGGAACGGATGGGAGAGGACTGGGTGGACCATGAGTGAACCGCTGCCCCGGGGGGTCACCCCCGATGTCGCCCGCGGCGGGCTGCCGGACGACCTCACCGCGGGCGTGGACTTCGCGGCGCTGGACCGGTGGCCGCTGCCGCCCGAGCCCGACCGTCAGGCCCACGACGCGGCGGACCTGCTCCTGCTCGACACCCTGGCCGGATGGATCGCGAGCGGGCACGTCCCCGGCCCGGTGGCCGTGCTGGAGGACCGGCACGGCGCCCTGACCCTGCCCCTGCTCACGGCCGGTCACGACGTGCGGGTCCACCAGGACGACGCCTCCGCCGAGCGCTCGCTGGACGCGAACCTCGCCGCGTGGCGCGCCTCCGGTCGCCTCGGCGGGGAGACGGGCGAGCTCGAGCGGACGGCCACCCCCGAGGAGGCGGCCCGGGGAGCCCGGACGGTCCTGTTGCCACTGCCGCGCTCCATCGACGAGCTCGACCGGCTGTCCCGGATCGTGGCGGCCGCCGCCGACCCCGGCGTGGTCCTGCTGGCCGGCGGCCGCGACAAGCACATGAGTCCGCGCATGAACGCGGTGCTCGGCGCGGCGTTCGAGGACGTCGTCGCCGGACGGGGACGCCGCAAGGCGCGCGTGCTCACGGCCCGGGGCCCACGTCCCGGCGTGACCCCCCGGCCGCCGGAGGAGGCCGACCGCGACGTCCCCGGCGTGGGGCGCCTGCACCTGGTGGCCCACGCCGGCACCTTCGGCGGAGCCGCCGCCGACCCGGGCACCCGTCTGCTGCTCACCTCGCTCGCCGACGACCCGCGCCCGCCGGGGCGCGCCGTGGACCTGGGGTGCGGCAACGGGCTGCTCTCGGTCGGGGCGGCGCGGCTGTGGCCGCACGTCACCGTGCTGGCCACCGACCAGTCCGCCGTGGCGGTCGCCTCGACGCTCGCCACGGCCCGCGCGAACCGCGTGGCGGACCGCGTCCGGGCCGTGCGCGACGACGCCCTGACCACGTGGCCGGACGGGACGGAGGAGTGCGTGCTCCTGAATCCCCCGTTCCACGACGGCAACGCCGTGGACCCCTCCGTGGCGCACCGGCTGGTGGCGGCCGCGGCGCGGGTGCTGGAGCCGGGCGGCCGGCTGTGGTGTGTCTGGAACTCGCACCTGCGGTATCGGCCGATGTTGGAGGAGCTCGTCGGGCCGTCTCGGCAGACGGCGCGCGACCGCACGTTCACCGTGACGGTCTCCGAGCGCCGCTGAGCGCGGCCGTCGGGTCCCGTCCGCTCCCCCACGGCCAGCCCCCCGGGACGCGACGACGCCCCGCCCCTCCGGAGGGAGGGACGGGGCGTCGGGTGCTCGGCGCGGGCCGTCAGGGACGGTCACGCACCGCGGCGATCAGTTGCCGGTGAGCTTCTCGCGCAGGGCGGCGAGGGCCTCGTCGGAGGCCAGGGTGCCGCCGTCCGAGGACGGCGCCTCGGAGGAGTAGGACGAGCCGCCCAGGCTCGCACCGGCGTCGGCGCCGGCGGTGGCCTCCTCCTGGAGGGAGCGGCGCACCTGCTCCTTGTGGGCCTCCCAGCGGGCCTGAGCGTCGCCGTACTGCTGCTCCCAGGCGGCGCGCTCGGCCTCGAAGCCCTCCATCCACTCGTTGGTCTCGACGTCGAAGCCCTCGGGGTACTTGTAGTTGCCCTCCTCGTCGTACTCCGCGGCCATGCCGTAGAGCGCCGGGTCGAACTCGGTGCCCTCGGGGTCCACGCCCTCGTTGGCCTGCTTGAGGGACAGGGAGATGCGGCGACGCTCGAGGTCGATGTCGATGACCTTGACGAACAGCTCGTCGTTGACCGACACGACCTGCTCGGCGGTGTCGATGTGGCGCGAGGCCAGCTCCGAGATGTGCACGAGGCCCTCGATGCCGTCCTCCACGCGGACGAACGCGCCGAACGGCACGAGCTTGGTGACCTTGCCCGGCACGACCTGGCCGAGGGCGTGGGTGCGGGCGAAGAGCTGCCACGGGTCCTCCTGGGTCGCCTTCAGCGACAGGGAGACACGCTCGCGGTCCATGTCCACCTCGAGGACCTCGACGGTGACCTCCTGGCCCACCTCGACGACCTCGGACGGGTGGTCGATGTGCTTCCAGGACAGCTCGGAGACGTGCACGAGGCCGTCCACGCCGCCCAGGTCCACGAAGGCGCCGAAGTTGACGATGGAGGACACGGTGCCGTTGCGGACCTGGCCCTTCTCCAGCTTGTGGAGGAAGTTGGAGCGGACCTCGGACTGGGTCTGCTCGAGCCAGGCGCGGCGGGACAGGACCACGTTGTTGCGGTTCTTGTCCAGCTCGATGATCTTCGCCTCGAGCTTCTGGCCGATGTAGGGGGCCAGGTCGCGCACGCGGCGCATCTCCACGAGGGAGGCCGGGAGGAAGCCGCGCAGGCCGATGTCGAGGATGAGGCCGCCCTTGACCACCTCGATGACGGTGCCCTCGACGACGCCGTCCTCCTCCTTGATCTTCTCGATGTCGCCCCAGGCGCGCTCGTACTGGGCGCGCTTCTTCGAGAGGATCAGGCGACCCTCCTTGTCCTCCTTGGTGAGGACCAGGGCCTCGACGGTGTCGCCCACGGCCACGACCTCGTCCGGGTCCACGTCGTGCTTGATGGACAGCTCGCGGGACGGGATGACGCCCTCGGTCTTGTAGCCGATGTCGAGCAGGACCTCGTCGCGGTCCACCTTGACGACGGTGCCCTCGACGAGGTCGCCATCGTTGAAGTACTTGATGGTCGCGTCGATGGCGGCGAGCAGGTCCTCGGCAGAGCCGATGTCGTTGATGGCGACCTGCGGGGCGTTGGAAGTGGTGGTCATGTAGGAGGGACTCCGTTGGGATCGGGGGTCACGTCGGGATCGATGCCGCCGGTGGGCGGCATCCGGGCACCAGAGGGGCCCACCCGGCGTGGGTCGTGATGGACATGTATCAAATGCGCACGAATGTGCTCGTCCAGCGTATCAGAAGCCGACGAGGGTGTGCAGGGGTCGGCTGGGTCGCACAAGCCCGTCGAACGCCTCCGCCGCGCCGGCCCGCAGCTCCGCCACGACACCGGCCTCCGCCAGCACCGCGGCGCCGGCCCCGCGGGAGTGCCCGCCGAGCCAGAGCGCGGAGAACCGGGCAGCGTCGAGCCGGAGTCCCGCGCCCAGGCCCACGGCGTCGGCCGCGGGGCCCAACCGCTCGGCGGCGCCGCGCCCCTGGCGGACGGTGAGCCGCCACGTCCCGTCGATCGCGCCGAACGCGTCCTCGACGGCGACGACGACCTCCCCGTCGCCCGCCCAGCCACGGGCCGCCATGGCGGCGGGCAGGTTCAGGACCCGCAGGTACAGGTCGTCGGAGCCGCGGTGCCGACTCACCCGCCGCTCGTCGACGAAGAGCGCCTCGAGCCAACCGGGCTCGGGCGCGCGGCCCCACTCGATCCGCTCGACCAGGTCCAGCCGGGCCAGGTGGTGGACGAGCCCGCGCCGCGCGTCGGCGGTCGCCGCGAGGAACGCGGTGACGGTGATCGTGGGCGGCTCCTTCTCCCAGCCCTCGAACCGATACAGCGCGACGCCCTGGACCCGCCCGTCGTCGTCGCGGTGGACCGCCGCGTACAGCCCCGAGCCGCGCCCCTCGTTCCGACTCGCCTCGCGGTCCTCCCAGCGCGGCACGCTGAACGAGATCCGCTGGACCGAGCCCGGGGTGGCCGGCAACACCCGCCCGTACAGCTCGTCCACGAGGCCGGGGATCTCCCGCGGCTCCTCGACCGTGACCCGCCCACCGGCCGGGGCGCCCGTGAACGCGGGGGCGCCCGAGACGTCGATCCGCACGGCGTGCCACCGGGTGGCGGCCCCGAAGCCGAAGCGGCCGTAGATGGCGGCCTCGGTCGCGGTCAGGGCGGCCGCGCACAGGCCGGCGTCGCGGGCGTCCGCGAGGGACCTGAGCATCATGGCCCGCAGCACGCCGCGCCGGCGGGCGTCCGGCGAGACGGTCACGTCGGTGATCAGCCACGCGTCGGCGGTGCGGCCGGGCCACGTGGTCAGCGGCTGCACGAAGTCCTCGAAGGTGGCGGCGGGGCGGCGGGCCGCCGGGTCGTCCCCCGGCGCGTAGACGCCGAGCCGGCGCCGTCCGTCGGCCGCGTGGGCCTCGAGCTGCTGGCGGAGCGCGGCGCCCGTGGGCACCGTCTCGTAGAAGCCCCGTTCGACCGCGGCCGCGAAGTGCGATGCGGCGGGGTCCTCGGGGCCGAGGACCCCGAGGTCGCGCAGCGCGAGGCCGTACTCGCCGAGCCGGTCCTCGGCGGCGTCGGCCAGCCGCCGCAGCGACGGACCCTCCGGCGCGTCAGTGTGCGGCGTCATGCCAGCTCCTTCCCTGGCCGACGTGCACGTCGAGCGGCACGGAGAGCTCGGCGGCCCGGCCCATCCGCTCCTTCAGGAGCGCCGTGGCCTTCTCGAGCTCGGCGGCCGGGACCTCGAGGATGAGCTCGTCGTGGACCTGCAGCAGCAGGCGCGAGGCCAGCCCGTGCTCCTCGAGGCCGGCCTGCACGTCGAGCATCGCGCGCTTGATGATGTCCGCGGCCGAGCCCTGGATGGGGGCGTTGAGCGCGGCGCGCTCGGCCATGTCCCGCAGCTGACGGTTGTCCGAGCTGAGGTCCGGCAGGTAGCGGCGGCGCCCCTCGATCGTCGAGGTGTACCCGTCCTGTCGGGCCTGCGCGACGACGTCGCGCAGGTAGTCGCGCACGCCGCCGAAGCGGTCGAAGTAGCCCTTCATGAGGCCGCGCGCCTCATCCACCGAGATCTTCAGCTGCTTGGACAGCCCGAAGGAGGACAGCCCGTAGGCCAGGCCGTAGCTCATCGCCTTCACCTTGGCGCGCTGCTCGGCGGTGACGTCGTCCGGGTCCACCCCGAACACCTGCGAGCCGACGAACGAGTGCAGGTCCTCGCCCTCGCGGAAGGCCTGGATCAGCCCCTCGTCCTCGGACAGGTGCGCCATGATGCGCATCTCGATCTGGGAGTAGTCGGCCGAGAGCAGCACGGCCTGCTCCCCGGCCACCTCGTCCGCCACGAACACCTCACGGATGCGGCGGCCCGCCTCGGTGCGCACCGGGATGTTCTGGAGGTTCGGGTGCAGCGAGGACAGTCGGCCCGTGGCGGCGGCGGTCTGCGAGTAGGTGGTGTGGATGCGGCCGTCCGGGGCGACGGTCTCGAGCAGCCCCTCCACGGTCTGCCGGAGCTTCGTGGCGTCACGGTGGGCCATCAGGTTCTCGAGGAACGGGTGCCGGGTCTGCTCGAGCAGGTCCTGCAGCGAGTCCACGTCCGTGGAGTAGCCGGTCTTCGTCTTGCGCGTGCGCGGCATGTTGAGCCGCTCGAACAGCACCTCCTGCAGCTGCTTGGGCGAGCCGAGGTTGACCTGCATCCCGCCGGTCTCCTCCGCGACGGACGCCCACGCGGACTCCTTGGCGGCGTCGGCGGCGTCGGTGAAGTCCTCGCGCAGGCCGGTCAGGGCGTCGACGTCGACGGCGATGCCGGTCAGCTCCATCCGGGCGAGCAGCCGCGAGAGCGGGATCTCGAGCTCCTGCAGCAGCCGCTGGGCCCCGCGGTCGAGCACCTGGGGCGTGAACTGGGTGGAGAGACGGCGCACCACCCAGGCGGCCCGCACGGCGTCCGCGGCGCGGGCCGCGCGTTCGGCGGCGGCCTGACCCCCGTCGAGGTCGAACGTCCCCTGCGCCCGCTGCTGAGCGGGCTCGCGCGGGGCGGTGAGGGGGGTGTGCAGATGCGCCTCCGCCAGCGCCTCGAGCGAGGTGTCCCGCCGGTCCGGCTGGATCAGGTAGGCCGAGAGCAGCACGTCGTCCACCACGCCGTCCAGGGCCGCGTCCGGGCCGAGCCCGTCGCCCTCGGTGGGCGCGGCCAGCGCCTTGAGGGTGCGCTTGAGGTCGTGCACGGCCTTGGCCAGCCCGCCCTCGCCGAGGGCCTCGCGCACGGCGGCGACCAGCGCCGGGTCCGGGGCGTCGCCGTCGAGGGTGACGTGCAGGCCCGCGTGCTCGCCCACAAGCGCGACGCCGACGGGCGTGCCGAACGTGCCGGGCACGGGCACCTTGCGGCGGGGCAGCAGGGCCGGGCCCTCGACGTCCACGTGGACGCCGAGCAGGTTGCCGGCCTCTGCGGCGAGGAAGGCGCGCACGTCCTCGGCCGTCGTCGCCTCGGTGAACTCCGGGGCGGCCTCGACCTCGGGGGGCGGCGCGTCCTCGCCCACCCGCTCGCCGAACACCTCGAACACGCGCTCCCGGATGCGGTTGAACTGCAGCGCGTCGAACAGCTCCTCCACGGGCTCGCGCTCGGGCATCTCGAGCCGCATCGCCTCGAGCCCGATCGGCAGGTCGAGGTCGCGCACGAGGGCGTTGAGGCGGCGGTTGCGGCGCACGTCCTCGAGATGCTCGCGCAGCGCCTCCCCCTTCTTGCCCGTGATCTCATGCGCGTGCGCCAGCACGCCGTCCAGGTCCCCGTACTGCTTCAGCCATTTCGCGGCGAACCCGGGGCCGACGCCGGGCACGCCGGGCAGGTTGTCCGCGGCCTCGCCGACGAGGGCCGCGAGCTCGGGGTACTGGGCGGGGGCGACCCCGTACTTGGCCATGACGGCGTCCGCGTCCATCGGCGGGATGTCGGAGACGCCCTTCTTGGGGTAGAGCACGGTGGTGCGCTCGGAGATGAGCTGGAACGCGTCCCGGTCACCGGAGACGACGACGGCCTCCCACCCCGCCTCCTCGGCGCGCGCGGACAGCGTGGCCACGATGTCGTCGGCCTCGTAGCCCTCCAGCGTGAGCGTGGGGATGCCCAGTGCCTCCATGACCTTCACGGTCAGCTCGATCTGGCCCGCGAACTCCGCGGGCGTCTCGGAGCGGCCGGCCTTGTACTCCCCGTACTCCTCGGAGCGGAACGTGGGCCCGGAGAGGTCGAACGCCACGGCCACGTGCGTGGGCCGCTGCTGCCGGATCATGGTCAGGAGCATGGCGGTGAAGCCGTACACGGCGTTCGTGTGCTGGCCCGTGTCCGTGGCGAAGTTCTCGGCGGGCAGCGCGTAGAACGCGCGGAACGCCATCGAGTGCCCGTCCAGGACCAGCAGCCGCTGCGGGGCCTCTGGGGTCGGATCTGCCGCCATGGGTGCTCACGTCTCCTCTCGGCGCGCGGCGCGGGGCGCGCCGGTCGCGTGTGCCAGCCTAGTGCTCATGAGTGAGCACACCGAGACCACCCCCGCCGCCTCCGAGCGCGTGTACCGCCCCGGCGTCACCCCCGAGCTGAGCCCCGCCGAGCTGGAGGCGGCCTGCGCCGAGGCCGGTCTGACGCCCGAGCTTGTCACCGCCCTCGGCGGCGCGGCGATCAGCCCCCTGGCCCAGAAGATGGGTCTGCGCTTCCTCGAGCTCACGGCCGAGCGAGCCGTCGCCACCCTGCCCGTCGCGGGCAACGAGCAGCCCGTCGGGCTGCTGCACGGCGGCGCCCACCTCGTGCTCGCCGAGTCCCTGGGCTCGATGGCCGCGAAGATCCACGCCGGGCCGGACCGCAACGTCGTCGGGGTCGAGATCAGCGCCACGCACCACCGGGCCGTCCGCTCGGGCCTCGTGACCGGCACCGCGACCGCCGTCCACCTGGGCGGCACCCTCGTCACCCATGAGGTGGTGATGACGGACGAGCAGGGCCGGCGGCTCTCGACCGCCCGCATCACCAACCTGGTCCTGGCGCCGCGCCCCTGAGGCGGCACGGCCCGCCCCGGGAGACGGGACGGGCCGGGCCGACGTCGCGTGCGGGCGGTCTCAGACCTCGTCCGGCGCGTGTGGAGCGGGCTCGCCGTGCTCGCGCCCCGGGGTGTCCTCGGCGAGCTCGTCGTAGTGCCCGGGGTTCATGGGCACCCCCGTGAGGTAGGCCGAACGGGCCAGGGCCATCGTCGCCACCGACGCCGACCCGAGCTGCAGGACCACGATCAGCACGACCTTGACCACGTTGGCCACCGAGGGCATGTGGAGCAGGGCCCCGACCACGAGCAGGATCATGCCGACGCCGCCGGCCGTGCCGGTGGCGGAGATCCGCGTGTAGGGGTCCGGGAAGCGCACGAGGCCCAGGGCGGCGCCGAGGAAGACGAGCGCGCCCAGCACGATCATGAGCGAGCCGATGACGTTCATCGCGGTGTCCATGGGATGGCCTCCTCAGCGTCGCCCGCGCGTCAGCGCGCGGGCCAGGGACATGCCGGTCAGGAACCCGGTGATCGCGGCGATGAGCACCAGGTCGAACGTGAAGGCGTTGGCCGCCCGGACGCCGAACAGCGTGACCATGCCGGTGACGCTGAACGTGAGCAGGTCGCCGGAGACGGCCCGGTCGGCGTCCAGGGGCCCCACGAGGATCCGGTAGGCGGAGACGACGGCGGCGACGAGCAGCAGGGCGATGCCCACGTCGATCCCGAGCAGGGACCAGTCGTAGTGCAGGTCGGTCAGGCTCACGCGGCCACCCCCGTCCGACGCAGCGCATGGAGCATGCGCCGCTCCATGTCGTGGATGTCCGCGCGCAGGCCGTCCGCGTCGTCAAAGTACAGGCCGTGCACGTAGAGCAGCCGGCGCGCCTCCGGATCGCCCGGCTCGTCGCCGACGGCGCCCGCCCGGCGGGTGCCGAGGGTGAGGGTGCCCGGGGTGAGGGTGATGAGCGAGGACAGGACGGTGACCTCCAGGTCCGTGCGGCAGCTGGTGCGCACCCGGGCGATGCCCGAGCGGGCGTCGTCGCCGGGGGTGATCAGGTCGTGCAAGACCGCGCCCGAGGACGTGACGAGGGCCCACAGGTACCAGAGCACGAATCCGGCCAGGCGCAGCGGCCACGACCACACGCTGGCCGTGCCGTCGCGGAAGTCCTGCGTGCCGTCGTCGTACTGGTGTGCCTGGCTCATCGGCCGATCACCGCCTCCACATACGCATGCGTGTCCGTCAGCCCCTGGGCGGCCGTGTCCGAGACCAGCCACAGGCCCTGCGCGCCCAGGCCGAGCGCGAGGGACAGGGCCGCGGTGAGGACCGTCGGCAGGGCCAGCGAGAAGGGGATCCGGGAGCGGGTGAGGTCCTCGTCCCGGCTGAAGACCACGGGCAGCACACCCGTGGGGGTGTGGACGGCCGCGGGGCCGTCGGGGGTGCCGGCCGGGGCGGCCGCGCCGTCCGCGTGGGCCTCCACGATCGGCAGGGCGGCCGTCTCGAGGCGCTCCCGGTGGTGGCGGGGCATCTCGGGCTCGCCCCAGAACCAGCCGTTCCAGATGCGCAGCAGCCCCCACAGGCTCAGCAGCGACGCGACGAGCACGACGGCCACGACGGCGGTCTGGCCCGCCTCCACGCCGGCGACCACGAGCATGAGCTTGCCCGCGAACCCGGAGAACGGCGGGATCCCCACCAGGGAGAGCAGGCCCGCGAAGTACGCGGCGGCGATCAGCGGCTCACGCCGGGCCAGACCCTGCAGATCCGCCAGCCAGCCGGAGCCGTACCGGACCTCGACGGCGCCCGTCGCGGTGAACAGGGAGGTCATGACGACCATGTGGTGGATCATGTAGAAGATGCCGGCGGCCAGGCCGAGCTGCGTGGACAGGCCGACGCCGACCAGGATGCCGCCGATGCCGCTGACCATCTGCCACGAGAGGATCGCACGGGTGCTCTGCTCCCCGAGGGAGGCGACCGCGCCGATCACGAGCGTGAGCGAGCACAGGATCAGGATGGCCCACAGGTACCGAGGCTCGCCGTCGTAGAGCACGGAGTAGATGCGGTAGATCGCATAGACGCCCACCTTGGTGTGCAGGGCGGAGAAGATCGCGGTGACCGCCGGCGACGTCGAGGGGTACGCCTTGGACAGCCAGCCGTGCAGGGGCACCACGGACGCCTTGATGGACAGGGCGAACAGCACCATGAACCCGGCGACGGCGACCCGTTCGTCCCGTGCCGCCGCGCCGGCCAGCACGGCGAGGTTGACGCTGCCCGTGATGCCGTAGATGAAGCCGACGCCGACCACGAGGATCGTGGAGGTGAACAGGTTCAGCGTGACGTAGAGGCGGGCGCCGTCCACGCGGCGCAGGGGCTCGCGCCGGTTGGCGGAGAGGACGAACAGGCCGTAGGACGGCAGCAGCATGACCTCGATGAACACGAAGAGGTTGAACAGGTCCGCCGTCAGCAGGGCGCCGTTCACCCCGGCCGTGAGGACGAGCAGCAGCGGCGCGAAGTAGACGGAGTTCGTCACGCGGGAGCCGTAGGCGAACAGGGCGCCCACCCACGAGAGCCCGGCGGTGAGGGTGAGCATCAGGCCGGTGAACGTGTCGGCGGCGAACGCGATGGCGATGCCGTCCGGCCAGCCGCCCACGCCCCCGGCCACCACGGTGCCGTCCAGGCTCAGCAGGATGAGCCCGGCGCCGCTGAGCGAGCTCAGCCCGAGCAGCCAGAGCAGGGCCCGGCGGTGCAGCCCCGGACGCTCCCCCGCGATCACGAGCAGGCCGCCGGCCAGCAGGGGGACGGCCACGAACAGCGGCAGGGCCAGGCCCAGGACGTCGAGGCTCATCCGCGCTCCTCCCGGTCGTCATGGCGGTGGCTGCCGTGCAGCACGGGCTGGGGCTGCGTGGCGAGGTGGCGCACGGCGGCGCCCAGCTCGGCGCGCGGGAAGCGGGCGTCCGCGGCGGCGAGCTCGTGCGGGTCGGCGTCCTCGGAGGGGTCGGCCACCTGGTCGTCGGACCGGCCCGTCACGGCGAGCACGAGCAGCAGCACGGTGACGGCGAAGGAGATGACGATCGCCGTCAGCACGAACGCCTGGGGCAGCGGGTCGGCCTGCGCGGCCACGTCCCCGTTCCCGATGAACGGCAGGGCGCGCCGGTCGGTGCCGCCGGCGGCGAGGATGGCGAGGTTGCCGGCGTGGCCCAGCAGCACCATGCCGAGGATCACGCGCAGCAGCTCGCGCTTGGAGAACAGGTAGACCGCGCCGAACATCAGCAGGCCCACGGTGATCGCGACGGTCATCGGGTCGCCTCCTCTCGCGTCGTGGCCGCGCCGGGTGCGGCCTTCTCGGGTGCGTCGCCGTCGTCGGGCGCCTCTTCGACCGTGTCCGGGCCCAGGAGGGTGAACGCGGCGACCACGAGGCCGAGCACGCACAGGTACACGCCCATGTCGAAGACCAGGGTGGTGGACAGTCCGTAGCCGAGGATCTTCACCCCGGAGGCGGCCAGGAAGCCCTCGCCCGTGAGGTAGCCGGTCAGACCGGCGGCGGTGCCCAGGGCCACGCCGCTGCCGATGAGCGTGAGGTAGGGCCACCGCAGGCGCCGGTCGCGGTCGGTGTCGGCCGACAGGTACATGAGGGCGTAGCCCGCACCGGCCACGAGGGCCGCGATGAAGCCGCCGCCCGGCTCGTAGTGGCCGCGCAGCAGCAGCAGGGCGGACATCGCGATGATCACGGGCCCGAGACCGCGGCCGAAGGTGCGCGCGTAGACGAGGTTCTCGTGCACGTGCGCGAGCGGGGAGCGCTCGTCGACGATGCTGCGCAGCGCCCGGACGGGGGCGCGGTTCATCAGCAGCGCCGCGACGGTCAGTCCGGTCACGCCGAGCACCGTCATCTCGCCCAGGGTGTCGAGCGCGCGGAAGTCCACGAGGATCACGTTGACGACGTTCACGCCGCCGGCCTGCTCGTAGGTCTCGGTGAGGTAGTAGCGCGCGATCTCGGACATGTCGCGCCGACCGGTGAAGGCCAGGACGCCGACGGTGGAGGCGACGCCGGCGATCGTCGCGGCCACGAGGGCGCCGGCGCGGCGCGGTGCGGGGTCGCGCCGGAAGCGGCGCGGCAGGCGGCGCAGCAGCAGCACCATCACGCACACGGTGAGGACCTCGACGAGCATCTGGGTCAGGGCCACGTCCACGGCGCCGAGGGTGAAGAACCACAGCGTCACGCCGAAGCCGACGGTGCCCACGACCACCATCGCGGCGATGCGGGTGCGGGCGCGCAGGGTCGCGGCGACGCCCACGGCCACGAGGACGACGAGCGCCCAGTCGTGCCAGCGCGCGGTCTGACCGACCACGTCCGGCAGCTCGTCCACGAGCAGGACCCCGACGACCGCGAGGACGCCGAGCATGACGGACGGGATGAGCAGGTGCGCCCGGGGCGCCATGCCGCCGGAGTGACGCCCGACGACCTCGCCCAGCCGCACCAGGCCGAAGCGGATGTCGTCCACGATGTCCAGGGCCGAGAAGGGCAGACCCGTGCGCGCGGCGACCCGCTCCACGGGGCGGCGCAGCAGCACCAGGACGAGGCCCGTGGCGATCACGGCGGCGGAGAGGAGCAGCGCCGGGGTCACACCGTGCCACAGGGCCAGGTGCGCGTGCGCCTGCGCGCCTGCCACGGCCTGGGCGGCGGCGGAGACGGGGGCGTCCAGCGCCTGCGGGGCGAGGCCGAGCACGACGCCGGCCACGGCCGCCAGCACGGGCATGGTCCAGAAGGCCGGGCCCGCCTCGTGGACCTCCTCGCCGCGGGCGGACTCCCACGGCTGGGCGGTGCCGGCCGGGCTCGCGCCCCACGTGCCGAGCGCGCCGAGGACCAGACGGCCCGAGTAGGCGACGGTGAAGACGGAGGCCAGCGCGATCGCGCCCGTGACCACCGGGGCGGCCCAGGCCGGGCCCGGGGTGCCGAGGGCGGCGTCGAGCAGGCCCTCCTTCGAGACGAAGCCGAGCAGGGGCGGCACCCCGGCCATGGAGACGGCGGCGAGCGTCAGGGCCGTGCCCGTGACCGGCATGCGCACGTGCCTGCCCGCGAGCATGCGCAGGTCCCGGGTGCCGGCCTCGTGGTCCACGATGCCGATCAGCATGAACAGGGCGCACTTGAACAGCGCGTGCGCGACCGTGTGCACGACCGCGGCCGTCAGCGCCGCCGTCGTGCCGATGCCGATGGCGGCGGTCAGCAGGCCGAGCTGGCTCATGGTCGAGTAGGCGAGCAGGCCCTTCAGGTCGTGCTGACGCAGGGCCGTGACCGCGCCGAACAGCGCCGTGATAAGCCCGCATGCGATCAGCAGCGTGGACCACACGGCGTGGCCGGACAGCACGGGGCTGAACACGAGCAGCAGGAACACGCCGGCCTTCACCATCGCCGCGGCGTGCAGGTACGCGGAGACCGGGGAGATGGCGACCATGGAGTCCGGCAGCCAGGCCTGGAACGGGAACTGCGCGGACTTCGTGAAGGCGGCCAGGGCCAGCAGGACGGCCAGCACGGTGCTGGTGGCGGGGTCCTGCCAGATGTCCGAGGCCAGGACGCCGCTGAGCGAGGCCGTCCCGGCGGTGACCATCATGATGGCGACGGCGGCCAGCAGCGCGAGGCCGCCGCCCACGGTCACGAGCAGGGTCCGGATCGCGGGGTCCCGGGCGTGGTCCCCCGAGCGCCCGATGAGGAAGAAGGAGGTGAAGGAGGTGAACTCCCACGCGACGAAGAGGACCACGATGTTGTCGGCGAGCACCAGCAGCAGCATCGACGCCGCGAACGCGGTCATCAGCAGGTAGAAGGAGCCGGGGCGGCTCTCCGCGCGGTCCCGGCTGAGGTACCGGCTGGAGTAGGCGAGGATCGCGGCGCCGATGACGAGGACGATCATGGCGAACACCAGAGCCAGGCCGTTCAGCCGGAGGTCGAGGTCCACCCCGACCGCGGGGATCCACGGATGGTGCTCCGTCCGGACGTCGCCCGTCCACGCCGCGATCAGCACGCCGGCCGCGGCGAGCAGGGGTGCGGCCAGGACCCAGCCCGCGTCCCTGCCCAGCGCGCGGGAGGCCGGGACGGCCGCCACCACCGAGAGGAGGGTCAGCAGGAGGCTGGTCAGGAGCACAGGACACCACTCAGCTCGGGTCGATCGATCACGGACACGGCGCCCACGGCGGGTGGCCGCGCGCCGACGGT
Organism: Micrococcus sp. R8502A1; assembly: GCF_006704135.1. Lineage (NCBI taxonomy): Bacteria > Bacillati > Actinomycetota > Actinomycetes > Micrococcales > Micrococcaceae > Micrococcus > Micrococcus sp. R8502A1. The sequence goes on along the minus strand of NZ_VIGS01000003.1, from coordinate 21,865 downwards.
GCCCGAAGTGGGACTCGAACCCACACGCCTCTCGGCACCGCATTTTGAGTGCGGCGTGTCTACCGATTCCACCATTCGGGCAGTGCCGCCCGGAGGCGGGACTCGATCACCCTATCAGCGCCCCGACCCGGCGTCCTCGGCCTTCCGGCGACGGTCCCCGCCGCCGCGCCCGCGCCGCGCCCATCGCGCACGGTAGCCTGGTGGACCACCAGCGGCGCCGCACCGACGCCGTCCCGGCCCGCACGAAGGAGCTGCCGTGTCCACGCTGACGCCTCCCGAGGAGACCGGCCTGCGGGCCGTCGTCGCCGAGGACGAGACCCTGATCCGCCTCGACCTGGTGGAGGTGCTCACCGGGGCGGGCTACCGGGTGGTCGCCGAGGCCGGCGACGGCCGCGCCGCCGTCGAGGCCGTGCGCGAGCACCGCCCGGACATCGTGGTGATGGACGTGAAGATGCCCGTGATGGACGGCATCGCGGCCGCGGGCGAGATCGCCGGGGAACGGCTCGCCCCCGTGGTGATGCTGACCGCCTTCAGCCAGCGCGAGCTGGTGGAGCGCGCCCGGACCGCCGGGGCCATGGCCTACGTGGTCAAGCCCTTCACCGAGGCCGACCTGGTCCCCGCCATCGAACTGGCCGTGGCCCGCTTCGACGAGCTGCGCAGCCTCGAGGCCGAGGTGCGGGACCTGGGCGACCGCCTGGAGACCCGCAAGATCGTGGACCGGGCCAAGGCGCTGCTCCAGGAGCGGATGCGCCTGACCGAGGCCGAGTCCTTCCGCTGGATCCAGAAGACCTCCATGGACCGGCGCCTGACCATGCGGGAGGTCGCGCAGGCCGTCATCGACCAGGTCGGCTGAGCGGCGCCCGCGCGCTCGTCAGAGCGGGGAGCGGGCCGGCCAGAAGCCGACCGGCTCGCGCGTCTGCGGCGAGGCGGCGGACGAGCCGCCCGCGGCGTCGTCGCCCACGCGGTGCACGCGCAGCGTGTTCGTGGAGCCCACGGCCCCGGGAGGGGACCCGGCGGCGATGACCACGAGGTCGCCGTGCTGGGCGATGCCCTCCGATGTGAGCGACTGCTCCACCTGGAGGGTCATCTTGTCCGTGGAGTCCTGGAACGGGACCATCTTCGGGTAGACGCCCCACGTCAGGCACAGGATGTTGTGCGTGTGCTCGTGGTGGGTGAACGCGTAGATCGGCTGACGCGGCCGCAGGCGGCTGAGCCGACGGGCCGAGTCGCCGGACTCGGTGAACGTGGCGAGGAACGGGATCTCGAGCTGGTTCGCGACCTCGACGGCGGCCCGGGTGATCGCGCCGCCGCGCGTGCGGGGACGCGAGCCGAGCGGGTGGATGAGCTCCAGGCCGTGGGTCTCGGTGGACTCGATGATCCGGGCCATCGTCTGGACCGTCTCGACCGGATATGCGCCCACCGAGGTCTCGCCCGAGAGCATGACGGCGTCCGCGCCGTCGAGCACGGCGTTGGCGCAGTCCGAGGCCTCGGCGCGCGTCGGGCGCGGGCTGTCGATCATCGACTCGAGCACCTGCGTGGCCACGATGACCGGCTTCGCCCAGCGGCGGGCGAGGTCCACTGCGCGCTTCTGCACCACGGGCACGTCCTCGAGCGGCAGCTCCACGCCGAGGTCGCCGCGGGCCACCATGATGGCGTCGAACGCGTCCACGATGGCCTCGAGGTTCTCCACCGCCTGGGGCTTCTCGATCTTGGCGATGACCGGGACCCGGCGCTCCTCCTCGTCCATGATCTCGTGCACCCGGTCCACGTCCGCGGCGTCCCGCACGAAGGACAGCGCCACCATGTCCACGCCGGTGCGCAGCGCCCAGCGCAGGTCCCGCTCGTCCTTCTCGGACAGGGCCGGCACGTTCACCGCCACGCCGGGCAGGTTGATCCCCTTGTTGTCCGAGACCATGCCCGGCACCTCGACCTCGGCCACCACGTCCGTGTCCGTGACCTCGACGGCGCGCAGGCGCACCTTGCCGTCGTCCACCAGGAGCACGTCACCGGGGGCGACGTCCCCGGGCAGACCCTTGTGGGTGGTGCCGACCAGCTCGCGGGTCCCGGGCACGTCCCGGGTGGTGATGGTGATCCGATCGCCCCTCTCGAGCAGATGCGGGCCGTCGGTGAAGCGGCCCAGGCGGATCTTGGGGCCCTGGAGGTCGGCGAAGATCGCGACGGGGCGGCTCTCCTCCACGCTGAGGCGGCGCACTCGCTCGTAGGACGTCTCGTGGACCGCGTGGTCGCCGTGGCTCATGTTGAGGCGGACGACATCCGCCCCCGCACGGATGATGGCGCGGGTGGTCTCGTCGGAGTCGGTGGCGGGCCCGAAGGTGGCGATGATCTTCGCGTGTCGCATGGGTCCACTCTAGGCGCGGGCGCGCTCCCTGGCCGAGGGGCTAGCCCCGCCGTTCACCTCAGGACGAAGCCGTGGTCGGAGGGCCGGACCGGCGCCGGGAGCATGGTGTCCCCCGAGAGGAACCGGTCCACCTCGGCCGCGACGGCGCGGCCCTCGGCGATCGCCCACACCACGAGCGAGGCGCCGCGCGAGACGTCGCCGCACGCGAACACGCCCGGGGCCTGCGTGGCGTACGTCTCGTCGCGGACCACGAGGCCGCGCTCGAGGGACACGGCGGAGCGGTCCACGAGCTCGTCCAGGTCCGCTCCCGTGAAGCCGAGGGCCAGCAGTACGAGGTCAGCCGGGATCTCGTGCTCGGTGCCGGCCCGCGGGCCGCGGGTGCCGTCGGCCCGGATCTCGGTCTCGGCCACCTTGAGGGCGCGCACCCGGCCCTCCGCGTCGCCGAGGAACTCGACGGTGGAGGCCAGGTAGATGCGCTCGCCGCCTTCGGCGTGCGCGGAGGCGACCTCGAACAGGGTGGGCACGGTGGGCCAGGGCTGGTGCTCGGGGCGCTGCTCCGGCGGCCGCCTGCCGATCGCCAGCGTGGTGACCGAGGCGGCCCCCTGGCGGTGGGCGGTGCCGATGCAGTCCGCGCCCGTGTCGCCGCCGCCGAGGATCACGACGTGCCGGCCCTGGGCACTGATCGGCTCGAGCTCGCCGCCGGCGACCCGCCGGTTGACGGGCACGAGGTAGTCCATGGCCAGGTGGATGCCGTCCAGGCCGCGGCCCGGCAGGGGCAGCTCCCGGCCGACGGGGGCGCCGGTGGCCAGCACCACGGCGTCGTAGCGGCGCTGCAGCGCCTCCCAGCTCATGTCCGTGCCGATCCGCACGCCGGTGCGGAACCGGGTGCCCTCCTCGGTCATCTGGGCGATGCGGCGGTCGATCAGATGCTTCTCCAGCTTGAAGTCCGGGATGCCGAACCGCAGCAGCCCGCCGAGCGCCTCGTCCTTCTCGTAGACCACCACGGTGTAGCCGGAGCGGGTCAGCTGCTGGGCGGCGGCCAGGCCCGCCGGGCCCGAGCCGACGACGGCGACGGTCAGCCCGTTCTGCCGCTGCGGCGGGTGCGGGGTGAGGGAGGGCGCGTCGAAGAGGTGGTCCGCGATCGACAGCTCCACCTGCTTGATGGACACGGCCGGCTGGTTGATGCCGAGCACGCACGAGGCCTCGCACGGGGCGGGGCAGATCCGGCCGGTGAACTCGGGGAAGTTGTTCGTGGCCTCGAGGCGGGCGCCGGCCTCGTCCCAGTCGTCCCGGTACACGAGGTCGTTGAACTCGGGGATGAGGTTGCCCAGGGGGCAGCCTGCGTGGCAGAAGGGCACGCCGCAGTCCATGCAGCGGGAGGCCTCCGTGCGCACGATCGCCTCGTCCTGGCGCACGTGGACGTCCTTGAAGTCCATGATGCGGACGGGGACGGGGCGCGAGGGGCGCGGGACGCGCTCGCGATGCTTCAGGAATCCGCGCGGGTCAGCCACGGGTCACCTCCAGGATTCGGGCCCAGGCGGCGTCGCCGTCGGGGTCGGTGCCGGCGTCCCGGCTCTCAGTTCGGATCTCCTGCACGGCCGCGTAGCGGCGCGGCAGGACGGTGGTGAAGCGCTCCCAGAGCGCCTCGGCGGCCTCGGCGGGGCCGTCCAGCTCGGCGAGCAGGCGCGCGGCCAGGTCCGAGCCGGTGGCGGCCCGGTGCTCCTCGAGCAGCTCGCGGATGAGCGCGCGGTCCGCGCCCTGGGGGCGGCGGAGCAGCAGCTCGTCCTCCTTGACGGCGAGCGGGTTGAGCTGGGCGGGGTCCAGGTCCAGGAAGAACCCGACGCCGCCGGACATGCCGGCCGCGAGGTTGCGGCCGGTGTTCCCCAGCACGAGGGCGGTGCCGCCCGTCATGTACTCGAGGCCGTGGTCGCCGATGCCCTCGACGACGGCGACCGCCCCCGAGTTGCGGACCAGGAACCGCTCCCCCACGCGGCCGTTGAGGAACAGCCGCCCCGAGGTGGCGCCGTAGCCCACCACGTTGCCGGCGATCATGTTCTCCTCGGCCGCGAAGGGGGCCTCGGGGGCGGGTCGCAGGGCCACCGTGCCGCCGGAGAGGCCCTTGCCCACGTAGTCGTTGGCGTCCCCGGACAGGGTGATGCTCACGCCGGCCGGCAGGAAGGCGCCGAGGGACTGCCCGGCCTCGCCGGTCAGCTCGATGCGGATGGTGTCCCGGGGCAGCTCGTCGTCGAGCCGGGCCGCGGTGACGCGGTGGCCCAGCAGGGTGCCCACGGAGCGGTCGGTGTTCACGAGGCGGTCCGTGACGGTCACGGGCGTCTCGGTGACCACGGCGTCCGCCACCTGGTCCAGCCAGCGCTGGTCCGCCTGGTCCTGGAGCCGGTGGTCCTGCTCCGTGAGCCGGCGGCGCGGGGCCTCCTCGGGCACCCCGGCGTCCGAGAGCACGCCGGACAGGTCCAGGCCCTCGGTCTTGAAGTGCCCGATCGCCGCGTCCTTGTGCAGCAGGTCCTGGCGGCCGATCGCCTCGTCCAGGGAGCGCAGGCCGAGCTCGGCGAGCAGCTCGCGCACCTCCTGGGCGATGTACTCGAAGAACGTCACCACGAACTCCGGCCGGCCGGTGAAGCGGGCGCGCAGCTCGGGGTTCTGCGTGGCCACGCCCACGGGGCAGGTGTCCAGGTGACACACGCGCATCATGATGCAGCCCGAGACCACGAGCGGCGCCGTCGCGAAGCCGAACTCCTCGGCGCCGAGCAGGGCCGCGATCACCACGTCCCGGCCGGTCTTGAGCTGGCCGTCCACCTGCACGGTCACGCGGTCGCGCAGCCCGTTGAGCCGCAGCGTCTGCTGGACCTCGCTCAGCCCCAGCTCCCACGGGGTGCCGGCGTGCTTGAGCGAGTTCAGCGGGGAGGCCCCGGTGCCGCCGTCGTGCCCCGAGATGAGCACGACATCGGCCTTCGCCTTGGTCACGCCGGCCGCCACCGTGCCCACGCCGGTCTCGGAGACCAGCTTGACGTGCACGCGGGCCTGCGGGTTGGCTCGCTTGAGGTCGTGGATCAGCTGGGCGAGGTCCTCGATCGAGTAGATGTCGTGGTGCGGCGGCGGGGAGACGAGGGAGACGCCCGGCGTCGAGTGCCGCGTGCGCGCCACCCACGGGTAGACCTTGGCGCCCATGAGCTGGCCGCCCTCGCCGGGCTTGGCGCCCTGGGCCATCTTGATCTGCAGGTCCGTGGCGGTGGACAGGTACAGGCTCGTGACGCCGAACCGGCCCGAGGCGATCTGCTTGACGCGCGAGTTGCGCTCCGGGTCGAGCAGGCGCTCGGGGTCCTCGCCGCCCTCGCCCGAGTTCGAGCGCGCGCCGAGGCGGTTCATGGCCACCGCGAGCGTCTCGTGGGCCTCCTGGGAGATCGAGCCGTAGGACATGGCGCCGGTGGAGAACCGCTTCACGATCGACTCGACGGACTCGACCTCGGAGACCGGCACGCGCTCGCGCCCCTTCGTGGCGAGCCCGAGCAGGCCGCGCAGGGTCATCAGGTCCGCGGACTGCTCGTCCACGCGCCGCGTGTAGTCCTTGAAGATGTCGTAGCGCCGCTCGCGGGTGGCGTGCTGCAGGCGGAACACGGTCTCGGGGTTGAACAGGTGCGGCGGCCCCTCTCGGCGCCACTTGTACTCGCCGCCCACGGGCAGGCCCGAGGTGCCGCGCGGGCCCACGGTGGAGGCGGAGGAGCCGTCCACGGGGAACGCCGTGGCGTGGCGGGCCGCGGACTCGGCCGCGATCACGTCCAGCCCCACCCCGTCCATCGGCGAGCGGGTGCCCGTGAAGTAGCGGTCCACGAAGGACCGGGAGAGGCCGAGCGCCTCGAACGTCTGGGCGCCGCAGTACGAGGCCACCGTGGAGATGCCCATCTTGGACATGATCTTCTGCACGCCCTTACCGAGCCCGTGGATGAGGTTCCGGGTGGCCTCCTGCTCGGTGACGCCGGTGAGCGTGCCGGTGCGCACGAGCTCCTCGGCCGTCTCCATGGACAGGTACGGGTTGACGGCGGAGGCGCCGTAGCCGATCAGCACGGCCACGTGGTGGACCTCGCGCACGTCGCCGGCCTCCACGAGCAGGGAGGTGCGGGTGCGCGAGGCGCTCGCCAGCAGGTGGTGGTGCACGGCCGAGGTGAGCAGCAGGGACGGGATGGGCGCCCACTGCGCGTTGGCGTCCCGGTCCGAGAGGACCACGTACTGCACGCCGCGCTGGACGGCCGCGGAGACCTGCTCGCAGATCTCCTTGAGGCGGGAGCGCATCTCCTCGGCGCCGCCGGCCACGAGGTAGAGCCCCTTGACCTTGAGGGCGCGGCGCGTGCCGTCCTCGGCGCGCACCGCGGCGATGCGGGCGAGCTGCTCGTTGTCCAGCACCGGGAAGGGGATCTCGACGGCGTCCGTCGTCACCTTGCCCGCGGCGAGCAGGCTCGCCTGGGGTCCGATGCACGTGCGCATCGAGGTGACCTGCTCCTCGCGGATGGAGTCCAGCGGCGGGTTGGTCACCTGCGCGAAGTTCTGCGTGAAGTAGTCGAAGAGCAGGCGCGGGCGCGGGGAGAGCGCCGCGATCGGGGTGTCCGTGCCCATCGCCCCGAGGGGCTCGGCGCCGTGCCGCGCCATGGGCTCGATGATCGTGCGCACCTCCTCGTCCGTGTAGCCGAACAGGCGCTGGCGCAGGCGGACGGAGTCGCCGTGGTAGCGGACGGGCTCGCGCTCGGGCAGGTCCTCGATCCGCCGCAGCGAGTCGGCCACCCAGTCCTTCCACGGGGCGGAGGCGGCGATCTCGGCCTTGACCTCCTCGTCCTCGATGATGCGGCCCTGCTCGGTGTCCAGCAGGAACATCCGCCCGGGCTTGACCCGGCCCTTACGGACCACGGTGGCCGGGTCGATGTCCAGGACGCCGACCTCGGACGCGAGCACCACGAGCCCGTCCCGGGTCTCCCAGTAGCGGGCGGGGCGCAGGCCGTTGCGGTCCAGCACCGAGCCGAGCTGCACGCCGTCGGTGAAGGCGATCGCGGCGGGGCCGTCCCACGGCTCCATGAGCATCGAGTGGTACTGGTAGAACGCGCGCCGGTCCTCGTCCATGGTGGTGTGGTTCTCCCACGCCTCCGGGACCATCATCATGATCGCGTGCGAGAGCGGGCGGCCGGCCAGGTGGATCAGCTCGGCCACCTCGTCGAACGAGGCCGAGTCCGAGCCGGAGGCGCTCACGATGGGGAACATCTCCTCGGGCACCTCGCCGAGCAGCGGGTGGCGCAGCTCGCCCTGGCGGGCCCGCATCCAGTTGCGGTTGCCCTTGACGGTGTTGATCTCGCCGTTGTGCGCGATCGTGCGGAAGGGCTGGGCCAGCGGCCACGAGGGGAACGTGTTCGTGGAGAAGCGGGAGTGGACCACGGCCAGGCGGGTCACGTACCGCTCGTCCGAGAGGTCCGGGTAGAACGGCTCGACCTGCGCCGTCGAGAGCATGCCCTTGTAGACGAGGGTGCGCGAGGACAGGGAGGGGAAGTAGACGCCGCTGCGCTGGGCGCGGCGGCGCAGGCGCCAGGCGCGGGCGTCCAGCGAATGGCCGGGGGCCTCGACGTCCTCGCCGGCGGGGACGGCCAGGAAGAGCTGCTCGAAGACCGGCATGACAGCGCGCGAGCCCGGGCCGAGCACGGACTCGTCGGTGGGGACGGGACGCCAGCCGAGCAGGTCGAGGCCCTCGACGACGGCGGCCTCGGCGATCGCCTCCTGCGCGGCGGCGCGGGCGGCCTCGTCCTGGGGCAGGAAGGCGGTGCCGACGGCGTACTCCCCCGCCGCGGGCAGCTCGAAGGAGACGGTGGCGCGCAGCAGGGCGTCGGGGACCTGGGTGATGATGCCCGCGCCGTCGCCGGTGCCCTCGTCCGCTCCCACGGCGCCGCGGTGCTCGAGCGCCCGCAGGGCGGTCAGCGCGTCCTGGACGATCTTGTGGGTGGCCGGGCCGCGCAGGGTGGCCACGGCGGCGAGGCCGCACGCGTCCTTCTCCTGCTCCGGGTCGTAGAGACCCGCCGCCTCCGGCTGGGCGGCGAACGCGCGGAACGGGTCGGCGTGCAGGGTCTTCGATGGGTGCTGCATGGCGCGTCCTTCTCCTGTGGCCGGCCGGAGGGCCGGGGTGAGGAGGAGACGACGCTGGCCCCTGCGATGGTGAGCGGACCCTGCCTCGGGGATCGCCCGGCGGGTCGCGTTGCGCACGAGTGTAGCGAGGAAGGCGACCTGCGCCACATTCTCAGACGCGGATGTCCGAATGCTGGACGCTCAGCGGTCCTCGCGGACCCCCGCGGCCGTGGATCCGGCGCCGTCGTCGGGGCCCTGCCCCGCGACCGCCGCGTCGACGGGCGCGCCCGCGCCGGCCTCGAGGGCGGGGCCGCGGCCGGGCAGCCACACGGAGTCGTCCGAGCGCGGGCCGGCGGCGGCCGGGCCGTGCTTGACCAGGATGACGGCGAGCATCACGAGCGCCAGCAGGAGCATCACGATCGAGGTCCACACGTTCAGGCGCTGGGTCACGCCGAAGAGCGTGACCAGCTCCGCGTCGTCGATGCGCAGCATCTCGATCCACACGCGACCGGCCGTGTACCAGGCGACGTAGGCCCAGACCATGGCGCCGTGCCGCAGCCGCCACCGCCGGTCCACCAGCAGCAGGACGGCGACGCCCAGCAGGTTCCAGAGCGACTCGTAGAGGAACGTGGGGTGGAACAGGGTGTCCGCGGGCACGCCCGCGGGGAAGTTCGGGTGGTCGGCGTCCACGCGCAGGCCCCACGGGGCCGTCGTCGGGCCGCCGAAGAGCTCCTGGTTGAACCAGTTGCCCCACCGGCCCACGGCCTGGGCCAGCAGGATGCCCGGGGCGACGACGTCGGCGAACGCGCTCAGCCGCACCCCGTAGCGCCGGCACGCGATCCACGCGCCCACCGCCCCGAGGGCGATCGCGCCCCAGATGCCCAGGCCGCCGTTCCACACGTACAGGATCTGGATCGGGTCGCCCGTGCCGTCGAAGCCGGGGCCGAAGTACCGGTCCGGCGAGGAGAACACGTGGTAGAGCCGCCCGCCGACGAAGCCGAACGGGATGGCCCACAGGGCCACGTCCAGGACGCGCCCCTCGGGGCCGCCCCGGGCCTTCCAGCGGCGCTCGGCCAGCCACAGCGCCAGGACGATGCCCAGGATGATGCTCAGCGCGTACGCGTGGATCTTCACCGGGCCGATCTCGAAGCCGTCCCAGGTGGGGGCGGGGAACGCGGCCAGGGGTGCGAGGGCGGCGGGGGACGCCAGGGAGGCCAGGGCGGTCATGCTCAGCCCTCCCGGACGGCGCCGGCGGCCAGCTCGCGGGCGAGGGCGCCGACGGCCTGCGGGCCGCCCTCGCCGAGGGCGCGGACCAGGGCGGTGCCCACGATGGCGCCGTCGGCGTACGCGCCGATCTCTCGCACGTGGGCCGCCTGGGAGACGCCCAGCCCGACGCACACGTGCTCGGCACCGGCCTCCTTGGCGCGGCGCACCACGGTCTCGGCCGCGGTGGACACCGCGTCGCGGGCGCCGGTGACGCCCATGACCGACACGGCGTACACGAAGCCGCGGGAGGACTCGACGGTGAGGCGCACCCGCTCGTCCGTGGACGAGGGCGCGGTGAGGAACACGCGGTCCAGGCCGTGGCGGTCCGCGGCCTCCATCCAGGCACCGGCCTCCTCGGGCACGAGGTCAGGGGTGACGAGACCGGCGCCCCCGGCCTCGGCGAGACGGCGCGCGAACTCGTCGACGCCCATGCGGTCCACCAGGTTCCAGTACGTCATCACCAGCACGGCGGCGTCCACGCGCTGCGTGACGCGCCGGATGATCTCGAACACGTCCGCCACGCGGAAGCCGGCCCGCAGCGAGGCCTGGGTGGCGGCCTGGATCACGGGGCCGTCCATCACCGGGTCGGTGTAGGGCAGGCCGAGCTCGATCACGTCCGCGCCGTTCTCGGCGGCGACGACGACGGCCTCCACGCACTCGTCGACGCTCGGGTAGCCCGCGGGCAGGTAGGCGACGAGGCCGGTGCGGCCGGCCGCCTTCGCGGCATCCAGGGCCGCGGCGGTCTTGGAGTGTACGGTCATGCCGGTCACTGCTCCTCTCCGGGGGTCATCTCCTCGAGCGGGTCCTTCTCCTCCGTGGCCGTGCCGAGGCCGAACCAGGCCGCCGCGGTGGCGACGTCCTTGTCCCCGCGGCCGGAGAGGTTCACGATGATGATCCGCTCCTCCCCCTCCGGGGCGTCCGGCCCCACGAGGCCCTCGTCCGCCCAGCGGCGGGCCAGGCGCAGCGCGCCGGCCAGGGCGTGGGCCGACTCGATGGCGGGCGTGATGCCCTCGGTGCGCGTGAGCCGGAGGAAGGCGTCCATGCACTCGGTGTCCGAGACCGGCTCGTAGACGGCGCGGCCCGTGTCGTGCAGGAAGGCGTGCTCCGGGCCGACGGCCGGGTAGTCCAGGCCGGCAGAGATCGAGTGGGAGTCGATCGTCTGCCCGTCCTCGTCCTGCATCAGGTACGTGCGGGCGCCGTGCAGCACGCCGGTGCGTCCGAGCGTGATGGACGCGGCGTGGCGGCCGGTCTCGAGGCCCTCGCCGCCGGCCTCGAAGCCGTAGAGCTCCACCTCAGGGTCGTCGAGGAAGCCGTGGAACAGGCCCATCGCGTTGGACCCGCCGCCCACGCACGCCGCGACGGCGTCGGGCAGGCGGCCGGCCTGGGCCAGGATCTGCTCGCGGGCCTCTTCGCCGATCACGGAGTGGAAGTAGCGCACCATGGCGGGGAACGGGTGCGGGCCCGTGACCGTGCCCATCAGGTAATGCGTGGTGTCCACGGAGGCGACCCAGTCCCGCAGGGCCTCGTTGATCGCGTCCTTCAGGGTGCGGGCGCCGATCGCCACGGGGACCACCTCGGCGCCGAGCATCTGCATGCGCGCCACGTTCAGGGCCTGGCGGCGGGTGTCCTCCTCCCCCATGTACACGGTGCACTCCATGCCGAACAGCGCGGCCGCCGTCGCGGTGGCCACGCCGTGCTGGCCGGCGCCGGTCTCCGCGATCAGGCGCGTCTTGCCCATGCGGCGGGCGAGCAGCGCCTGGCCGATCACGTTGTTGATCTTGTGCGAGCCGGTGTGGTTGAGGTCCTCGCGCTTGAGGAAGATGCGCACGCCGGGGGTGTCCGCGGCGAACCGCGGCACCTCGCTCAACAGAGAGGGCCGGTTCACGTAGTCCCGGAAAAGGGTCCGCAGCTCGGCCTCGAAGGCGGGGTCCTGCCGCGCCTCCTCGTAGGTGCGGGTGAGCTCCTGCAGCGCGGCCATGAGGGACTCGGGCATCCACTGCCCGCCGTAGTCGCCGAAGTAGGGCCCGGCCTGACCCTGATAGGGCCCCTCGAACTCGATCGCGGGCTCGGTGCTCGGACGGTCGGCGCTCATGACGACCACGCTCCTCGGGTCTGGTTCGGTCAGCGGACGGTGAGGGACGCGGCGCGGAACGCGCGCAGCGCCTCCTCGGGGGCGCCGTGGCGCACGAGGGCCTCGCCCACGAGCACGACGTCGGCGCCCGCGGCGGCGTAGGCCTTGATCTGCTCCTCGGACTCGACGCCCGACTCGGCGACCCGGACGACGTCCTCGGGCAGCCCGTCGGCCAGCGCGGCGTAGCGGGCCGGGTCGACGTCGAGGGTCTTGAGGTTGCGCACATTGACGCCGAGGATGCGGGCGCCGGCGGCGACGCCGCGCTCGATCTCCTCGGGCGTGTGGGCCTCCACGAGGGCGTGCATGCCCAGGGACTCGGTGAGCTGCAGGAAGCCGGCCAGCTCGGCGTCGTCGAGGGCGGCCACGATCAGCAGGACCAGGTCGGCCCCGTGGGCGCGGGCCTCGTGGATCTGGTACTCGGTGACGGTGAAGTCCTTGCGCAGGACCGGCAGATCGACGGCGGCACGCACGGCGTCCAGGTCGGCCAGGCTGCCGTCGAAGCGGCGGGCCTCGGTGAGCACGGAGACGGCGCTGGCGCCGCCGCGCTCGTACGCCCGGGCCAGGGTGGCCGGCTCGGGGATCTCGGCGAGCGCGCCCTTGGAGGGGCTCGCCCGCTTCACCTCGGAGATCACCCGGATCCCCGCCGGGTCGGTGCGTCCGCCGTGCAGGGCCGCGTGGGCGTCGCGCGGCGCGGGGGCGGCGGCCACCAGCTCGGCCAGGCGCGCCTCGGGCACGGCACGGCGACGAGGCTCGAGGTCCTCGCGGACGCCGTCGATGATCTCCTGGAGGACGGACACGCGGATCAGTGACCGTGCTGGCCGCGACCCGCGCCGGCCTTGCCGGCGACGATGCCCACGACGACCCCCACGGCCATCAGGGCCAGGCCGATCCACACGACGACGCTCCAGTCGGCGAGCAGGCCGACGCAGCCGGCCACGAAGCCGACGAGCACGAGCGCCACCATGGCCCACGCGCCGGGCGAGTTGCCGTGGCCCGGCAGCTCGAGGTGGGTCGGGTCGTTGAGCACCCGGCCATCCTCGGTGACGACGACGTCCTCGACGGCGCCGCGGCGGGCGGCGCGACGGGTGGTGGGCTCGGTGTGCGCGGTGTTCGCGGTGTGGCTCATGGCTGTCCCTCACTGGTGCGTGGTGTACATGACGACTGTCCCTCATTGTGCCATGCGGGCACGGGGCCGGGCCCGCGTGACCCGGGACGACCCGGGCGGTGCGGGGCGGTCCGAGAGACGGGCACTCACGTGGGGTCGTTGCCGCGGGACAGCTCGTCCCACGCGTCCATCTGGTCCACGCGCCGGCGCTGGGCCGCCTCGCGGGCGGACTGCGCGGGCTGCTCCCCGGCGGCGGCCGGGCCGGGCTCGGAGGCCGCAGGCGCCTTCTCGTAGCGCCGGGACGAACGCCAGCCACGGCCCGCCAGTGCCGCCACGACGCCGCACAGCGCCGCGAGGACGCCGCCGGCCGCCGCGACCCACGGCCACGCCGTCACGGCGTAGTCCTGCGCGAGCGCAGTGGTCCCGGTCGCGTCGGCGACCGCGGCGGCCGCCGTCGTCGCCGGGTCCAGGGCGGCGGTGACCGAGGTCGAGGCGATCACGACCCCGGCCAGCGCCATGAGCACGCCGACGATCACGGCGCCGAGGCGCCGGGCGGTGGTCAGGGCGAGGGCACCGGCCATCACGACCAGGGCCATGGCGGTGGTGACGGGCGCGGCGGCGCCGCCCGACGTCGTCGCCTCGGAGGCGATCCCGCCGGACAGGCCCGTGGCGGTCACCCAGGTGCGGCCCGCCGTGAGCAGGACGAGCGCGCCGGCGGCCAGCGCGGCGAGGACCACGGTGCGGCGGCGCATCACGCCTGCCCCAGCTCGCCCGCGGTCAGCACGGACCGCAGCGGCGCCGTCGCCTTGGTGACGGTCTCGGCGGTCTCGGCGTCGGGATCGGAGTCCGCGACGATGCCGGCGCCGGCCTGCACGTGCGCCTGGCCGCGGTGCAGCGTGGCCGAGCGGATGTTGATCGCCATGTCCATGTTGCCCGCCAGGTCGAAGTAGCCGACGACGCCGCCGTAGGGCCCGCGCTCGGTCGGCTCCCACTCGTCCAGCAGCTGCAGGGCGCGGGGCTTCGGGGCGCCGGACAGCGTGCCGGCGGGGAAGGCGGCGCGGAGGACGTCGAGCGCGTCGACGTCGTCGCGCATGCGGCCCTCCACGTGGGAGACCAGGTGGAGGATGTGGCTGAACGCCTCGAGCTCCATGAACTGGGTGATCTCGACGGTGCCGGGGCGGCACACGCGCGAGAGGTCGTTGCGGGAGAGGTCCACGAGCATGAGGTGTTCGGCCCGCTCCTTCTCGTCCTCCAGCAGGTCCTTGCCGAGGAGGCGGTCGTCCTCCTCGGTGGCCCCGCGCCGCCGTGAGCCGGCGATCGGATGGGTGACCACGCGGCGGTCCCGCACGGTGACGAGCGCCTCGGGCGAGGAGCCCACGATCTCGTACGGCTCCCCGTCCGGGGTCTCGAAGGAGAAGAGGTACATGTAGGGGCTCGGGTTCACCGTGCGCAGGACGCGGTACACGTCCAGACCGGTCGCGTCCGTGGTGACCGAGAAGCGGCGGGAGACGACGGCCTGGAACACCTCGCCGTCGCGGATCGCCCGCTGGGCCTTCCCGACGGCCTCCCGGAAGCCTTCGGCGCCCCACCGGTCCTCGGCCTGGGCGGCGACCTCGTCCGCGTCCGCCTCGAGCCAGCGGCGCGGGACGTCGCTGACCGGGTCCGCGGCCGGGGCGGCCAGGCGCTCGACCATGGCGTCCAGACGGGCGAGCGCGTCGTCGTAGGCGCGGTCCGCGCCGGTGGCCAGGCCGTTGCCGTTCACCGCGTTGGCGATCAGCGTCACGGTGCCGTCCAGGGCATCGTGCACGGCCAGGTCGGTGACGAGGTTCATCGCGAGGTCGGGCAGGCCGAGGTGGTCCTCGGGCGGGTGCGGCAGGCGCTCCCACGCTCGGACCGTGTTCCACCCCAGGAAGCCGGCCATGCCGGAGACGAGGTGCGGCAGAGCGCCTCCGACCTCGGCGCGCACGTCCGTGCGCAGCAGGCGCAGGCACGCGGCGAGCACGTCCAGGGCGCGGCCCTGCGTGGGCAGCCCCTCGGGTGGGGTGCCCTGCCAGTGTGCCTCGCCGTCCCGCGAGGTCAGGGTGACGGCGGAGCCGGCCCCGATGAAGCTGTACCGGGACCATGCCGCGCCCGGGGTGGCGGACTCCATCAGGAAGGTGCCGGGGCGGGAGCCGGCCAGGCGCCGGTGGATCGCCAGCGGTGTGAGGCCGTCCGCCAGCACCGTGCGGACCACGGGGATCACGCGGGCGGTGTCCGCCAGGCGCAGGAACTGCGCACGGGAGGGAGTGGTGGCGGCGGTCATCGGGCGGCCTCCTCGGGGTCGACGGCGGCCGGCGGCATGACGAGCTCGCGGCCGGTGAAGCAGGTGCGGGTGCCCGTGTGGCAGGCGGGGCCGGTCTGGTCCACGGTGAGCAGCAGGGTGTCGCCGTCGCAGTCCGCGTGGACCGCGCGCACCCGCTGCAGGTGGCCCGAGGTCTCCCCCTTGCGCCACAGCGCGCCGCGCGAGCGGGACCAGTAGGTGGCCCAGCCGGTCTCGAGCGTCGCGCGCAGGGACTCCGCGTTCATCCACGCCATCATGAGCACCTCGCCGGTGCCCTCCTGCTGGGCGATGGCGGGCACCAGGCCCCGGTCGTCGAAGGTCACGGAGGCCACGAGGTCGTCGGGCGGGGAGAGGCTCATGGAGGTCCAGTCTAGGGAGCCGGAGATGGGCGTGGCCGACGGGGTCAGCGGACGGTGTGCCCCGCCTGCCGCAGGGCTTCCTTGACGCGGGCGAGCATGTCGTCCGGGCCGAAGTGGAACAGGGAGGCGGCGAGCACCGCGTCCGCACCGGCCGCGACGGCGGGCGGGAAGTGCTCGGGCTCGCCGGCGCCGCCGGAGGCGATCAGCGGCACGCGCGTCACGGCGCGCACGTCCCGGATCATCTCCAGGTCGAAGCCCTCGCGGGTGCCGTCCGCGTCGATCGAGTTGAGCAGGATCTCCCCCACCCCGCGCTCGGAGGCCTCCCGGCACCAGGCGACGGCGTCGATGCCGGTGCCCTGGCGGCCGCCGTGGGTGGTGACCTCATAGCCGGAGGCGCAGCCCGGGTCCTCCGTGCGCCGGGCGTCGAGGGAGAGCACGAGGACCTGGGACCCGAAGCGGCGGGTGATCTCCGTGATCACCTCGGGCCGGGCCACGGCCGCCGTGTTGACGGAGACCTTGTCCGCCCCCGTGCGCAGCAGGCGGTCCACGTCCTCGACGGTGCGCACGCCGCCGCCCACGGTCAGCGGGATGAAGACCTCCTCGGCCGTGCGGGTCACGACGTCGTAGGTCGTGGCGCGGTCCGAGGTGGAGGCGGTGACGTCGAGGAACGTGATCTCGTCGGCGCCGGCGGCGTTGTAGCGGCGGGCGAGCTCGACCGGGTCGCCCGCGTCGCGCAGGTTCTCGAAGTTCACGCCCTTGACCACGCGCCCGGCGTCCACGTCCAGGCAGGGGATGACACGCACGGCGAGGCTCACGTCGGCTCCTTCGTCTCGGGGGGCTCGGGCGGGACGGCGCGGGCCGTCAGAGGCGGATCGCGTGGATCGCGGAGATCAGGATGCCGCGGGCGCCCAGGGCGTACAGCTCGTCCATGACGCGGTTGGCGTCCGGCTTGCGGACCATGGAGCGCACGGCGACCATCGTCTCGTCCCGCAGCGGGGAGACCGTCGGTGACTCCAGCCCCGGGGTGACCGCGGTGGCCGCCTCCAGCAGGTCACGGCGGATGTCGTAGTCGATCATGACCCACCGGCGGGCCACGAGCACGCCCTTGAGGCGGCGCAGCAGCACGTCGAGGCCCTCGGGGCGCTCCCCCGCGCGGCCGATCAGCACGGCCTCCGAGTCGAGGATGGGCTCGCCGAAGACCTCCATGCCGGCGGCGCGCAGGGTGCTGCCGGTCTCCACGACGTCGGCGATCGCGTCCGCCACGCCGAGCTTGACGGAGGACTCCACGGCGCCGTCGAGGTGCACCACCGTGGCGTCCAGGCCGGTGCGGGCCAGGTAGTCGGAGAGCAGGCCGTCGTAGCTCGTGGCGATGCGCTTGCCGGCGAGCTGCTCGGCGGAGGTGAAGGAGCCGACGGGGGCGGCGAGACGGAACACGGAGCGGCCGAAGCCGAGCCCCATGATCTCCTCGGCGGTGTCCCCCACCTGCGCGTCGCAGAACAGGTCGCGGCCGGTCAGGCCGACGTCGAGGGTGCCCTGGCCGACGTAGACGGCGATGTCCCGGGGACGCAGGTAGAAGAACTCGACGTTGTTCTCGGGGTCCACGAGGACGAGCTCGCGGGAGTCCCGGCGTTGCCGGTAGCCGGCCTCCTGCAGGATCTCACGGGCGGACTCGGACAGGGCGCCCTTGTTGGGCACGGCGATGCGCAGCACGCGTCGGTCTCCTCGGGGTGCGGTGGGGCGGGCGGGGAACGGGGCCGGCGGCCTCAGAGGTGGCGGTAGACGTCCTCGAGGCTGATGCCGCGGGCGATCATCATGGTCTGCACGTGGTACAGCAGCTGCGAGATCTCCTCGGCGGCGGCCTCATCCGACTCGTACTCGGCCGCCATCCAGACCTCGGCCGCCTCCTCGACGACCTTCTTGCCGATCGCATGGACGCCGGCGTCGATCTGGGCCACGGTGCCGGAGCCCTCGGGGCGCTCCTGCACCTTGCGCGTCAGTTCCGCGTACAGCTCGTCGAAGGTCTTCACGGGACCACCCTAGCGACCCTGCCCCTCCAGCCCAGACCGGAGTCGGTCATTGTGACGGACGGGACGGCGGGGTCTTCGCCACGCGCTGCACCTACGGGCCCACGTGGGACGTGCCGGCCGCTCAGCGTCCTCCCCCTCCCATGTCTGCACGTTCCTTCACTCCCATCGGGGCACGCGCGCGAGGCGGCCGTGGACGTGGGGATGACGGGCTGAACGTGCCCGTCCGGTCCGCACGCATGGCCCGGGCGACCTCCGACAGGTGGGCACGACACGCTCGTTTCTGACCCCAGCGACGACACCGCTCCTTGCACACCTGAGACACCACCAGGTCGATCACTGCCCCGAACCCCGCCCGGGCCCACCGCACCAGATCTCTTCCGCGACGCACACATCCATCTCGTCGACTGTCCACGCGTCCGGGCCTCGGGTCCAGGCCCTGGAGGTCACCGGCGGGCGGCTCGGCCGCGCCCACGTCGCCGACGGGGAACAGGAATGATGCGGCGAGAGGATCTGGGGGTAGCCGTCGTGGCCCTCCTCCCCTTCCCGGACGAGGAGCAGAGCCCCGCGCTCGGACCCGCGAACTGGAGCATGACCCACCACGATGAAGGCGACCCATCCCGTCCCGCACACCGAGTGAGCGCCCGGTTGCAGCGAGCGCAGAAGATCCTCTCCCGCTGGCGGGTGGCCACGGGCAATGCGGTGGAAGGCAGGGAATGGGAGCGGGATCCCGGTGATGCGCAGCTCGTGGAGATGGCTCGGCTGCCCAGCAGTGCCGAGCTGCCCAGCGCTGGAGCCTGGCTTCCGGGGCTGGAGATCCTCATGGGCCTTCGTCGCAGACCTGGTGCCGGGCCCCCTCAACCACCGGCTCGCCACGTGCTCGTTCTATCGGGAGAAGGCTTCGGCGCCCGTCCCCTCGGCGCGTCGCCATGCTCGCCCTGACGTGAGCCGACGTTCGTGGGTGCGGGGCGTCGGCCGACTCCCACGGGGGTGGCCTCACACGCACCCGACGGTCTGTCCCACCACGTCTCAGACCCTCCGACACTTCTGTCCAACAGCTCGGTTTGGGACCGTTTCTGACGTGATGCTCTCGTGGGCGGACGGGGCGTGTAAAGGGGTATACCCGGCTGGACATCCTGGCGGGCAGGTGCCCGATGTCGGCGGCGAGGCCACACCCCACCTTGCCCTGCGACCGGTTACCGGTGGTAATGTGCCGCCATTATTCATTCGACCCCTTATGGAGCCCCTGAATACATGAGCGACGGCCCAGCCGCCTGCCCTGGTGACAGTCCGAGCGTCACCCCCACCCCACCCCGCAGCTGGCGGGGTCGCCTGCACCTCGTGGGGAGGTGACTCAGGCATGGATCCAGTCCTGACACTGATCCTCGGATCCCTCATCATCCTGGCGATCATCGCCGCCAACGGCTTCTTCGTGGCCCAGGAATTCGCGTACATGTCTGTAGACCGCGTCCGCCTGCAGACCGCCGCCAAGGCCGGCGACCGCGCCGCCGCCCGCGCACTGCAGGTCACTCGCCGCACCTCCTTCATGCTCTCCGGCGCGCAGCTGGGGATCACGGTCACAGGCCTCATGGTGGGCTACGTGGCAGAGCCGATGGTGGGTGCGGCCCTGACCGAGTTGCTCGGCGGCACCGCACTGCCTTCTGAAGTGGTCATCGCCATCTCCACGCTGGGCGTACTGGTGGTGGCCACCCTGGTGCAGATGATCATCGGCGAGCTGTACCCCAAGAATTTGGCCATCGCCAACCCCGAGCCCCTGGCCCGCGCTCTGGCCCGGCCCACACAGATCTACCTCGGCCTGTTCGGCTGGCTCATCTGGGTCTTCGACAAGGCGGCCGAGGTGCTGCTCAAGCTCCTGCGCATCGAGCCAGTGCACGACGTCGACAGCACCGCCTCCGCCGAGGACCTGGACCGCATTGCCCTGGACTCCAGAGCTTCCGGATCCTTGCCCGCGGAGGTCTCCGTCCTGATCGACCGGGTGCTGGACTTCCCAGACCAGGACGTGCAGCACGCGATAATGCCCCGCTCGCGTGTGGACGAGGTTCAGCCCCAGACCTCCCTGGCTCAGGTGCGCGACCTGATGGCCACCGGCCACACCCGCTACCCGGTGATCTCGAACGAACACGAACCGCTCGGGGTAGTCCACCTCACCGACCTGCTCGGTGAGACCCGGATAGCCCCGGACACCCCCGTGTCCGCCCTGATGCGCCCTGCACTGGTGCTGCCCACGATGATGTCCCTGCCCGACGCAGCCCGGGAGCTCGACGGCTCAGGGCAGCAGATGGCGTGCATCGTGGACGAGTTCGGCGGCTTCGTCGGCGTGCTCACAGTGGAAGACCTCGCGGAGGAGCTCGTGGGCGAGCTCACGGACGAGCACGACCTGCACCCCCAGGAGGAGATCACCGCCACAGGCCTGCACTCCTGGGTCCTGAGCGCAGAGGCCCACCTGGACGAGCTCGAGCGCCTCGTCGGGCACCCCCTGCCCGTGACCGAGGCCGAGTCCGCCGCCGGTCTGACCATCGACGCTCTGGGCCGTCTGCCCCGGGTAGGCGAGGTCATCACGATCGACCTGCCCGAGGACCCACGAGACTTCGGGGCTGAGGAGGTCTACGACCGCCACCTGCAGGTCGAGGTCCTCTCCATCCAACGCAGGGTCCCAGCTCGACTGCGGATCCACCTCATCGAGGTGCCCCGCTCTGACACCGCCGGCAGCCATGCCGCCCACGAGGCCCAGCCCGACGCCACCACGGACGAGGAGCGATGATGCACGGTCCACTGATCGTCATGCTCGTGACCACAGCGCTGATCGTGCTCAGCGCCATCTTCGTCATCATGGAGTTCTCCCTGCTGGGCGCCCGCCGGCACCGACTGGAGTCCGAGGCAGGACGCAGCCGCGCCGCACGGGCCGCTCTCAAGGGAGTCGACGAGCTGACCCTCATGCTCGCCGCAGCCCAGTTGGGCATCACCTTGTGCACCTTCGCCCTGGGGGCGATCACCAAGCCGGCCGTCGACGTATGGCTCGGCCCCGTCCTGGAGGACTGGGGCATCCCCGCAGCGGCAGCCGGAACCGCCTCCTTCGTCCTGTCCTTGCTGGCCGTGACCTTCCTTCACCTGGTCATCGGGGAGATGGCCCCCAAGTCCTGGGCCATTGCCCACCCCGAGGCCGCAGCCAAAGCCGTGGCCGTGCCCGCACGCGCCTTCGTCTGGACCGTTCGTCCCCTGCTGCTGCTGGCCAACCGGCTGGCCAACCGCCTGGTGACCCTCAGCGGCGTCACCCCCGTGGACCAGGCCGCCGTGGGCGGCTACGACGCAGCGGCCATTCGTCAGCTGGTGGAGCACTCCGCCGCCGCCGGCACCCTGGACCGGCAGAACCATGAAGCCTTGGCCGGTGCCCTGGACCTTCAGACCCTCACTCTCGGGGACCTCCTCCCCCAGGGTCAACGCCCGGTCAAGGTCGCCCCCGATGCCGACGTCGAGGCGGTCCAGAATGCCGCTGC
Source organism: Micrococcus sp. R8502A1 (assembly GCF_006704135.1). Taxonomy (NCBI): domain Bacteria; kingdom Bacillati; phylum Actinomycetota; class Actinomycetes; order Micrococcales; family Micrococcaceae; genus Micrococcus; species Micrococcus sp. R8502A1. The sequence continues at coordinate 675 of NZ_VIGS01000003.1, read as the reverse complement.
GCGCTCAGGGCACCTGCGTATCCTGGTCCAGCCGGACCACACCCCCGAGAGCGTTCCGGGCGTCGTCCACGTGCGGGACACCCTCACGATGGAGTCTTCTGCGCCGATCCAGCCGCTCATCCAGGAGGCTCTGACGCTGCCTTCCACCACACCGTTGCACGAAGCACTTGCCTCCATGCGCCGCAACAGCCGTCAGCTGGCCGCAGTGACCCAGGACAACCGGTTCACTGGGGTCGTCACCCTCACCGACGTCTTGCGCGGAGTGTTGCCCCGCGCGGCTTGAGTCCACACCTCGGCAACACCACCGCGGGGGCCGCTGAAACGGCCCCCGCGGTGGTGTGGACAAAGAATCAGAATCGGCACAGTGGCCTCGCCCCCCCCATTCCGGCCTCAATGGGCTCAGTCATGCTCCGACTCACGGGCGTGTAACGGCTAAATCGGTCGTTTGTGGCGGCTGCTCGGTGTGCCGCCCGGTGTCATGTGTGGCTTGCGCCGCTATATGGCGGGGTTCTGTCGGAGCTCAGTGGCGGCCTCCAAGCACGCGGGCAAGAGGGCGCTGCGAGTGAGGCTCACGTTCCGCAAGCCGATCCTTCACCGGGACAGCGGCCGACGGCAGGCCGGAGGAATAGGCGTCGCGATAGGGTGCACCCCGCGCAACAGAACCGTTGCGAAAGG
>NZ_VIGS01000039.1:0-21026 GCF_006704135.1 Micrococcus sp. R8502A1 | reverse complement strand
TAACGGTCTTGGGTGTTTTGTGGTTCAGAATCCTAGAGTCGCGCGGGTACTTAAGCTGAGGCGAAGGGCCGGAGCGTCAGATGTGTATAAGAGGTAGGCGCGGGGGCGGGGCCGTCAGGCGGCGGGCTTGCCCTTCTTCTGCCTGTCGTCCTTCTCGTCCTTGCCGCCGGGCAGGGCGCGACGGATCGCACCGAAGACGCCGCCGTCGTCCTTGGTGCCATCGGCGCGCCCCTGTGCGGCGCCCTCGCGGATCTCGCCGGGGATCACCATCGGCAGGGGGCTGAAGAGCTCCGCGGCGTTCTCCATCACGGCCTTGCCCATGGCGCGGTTGCCCACGCCGCCGATCACGGCGCCCACGCCGAACGGCACGGCGCGGCCCACGAAGCCGGCACCCTGCCGCAGGCGCATCTTGCGCATGAACGTCCTCTTGAGGCGATCCACCACGAACGCGCTGATGCCGGTGCCCGATGCGGTGCCCGCGAGCGCGTTGAGGCTGGACTGCGGGTCGTAGGGACGGCCGGCCTTGGCGGCGGCCTCGCGGAGCAGCTCCTTGGCGTCGTCGCCGAGCATGAGGCCCATGACGAGGGCCTGGGCGCGCTGCGGGTCCTGCGTGGTGATGCCGTGCAGCTCGGCGAGGGACTGCGCGTAGAGGGCGGTGGCCTCCATGAAGCCGGCGACCGCGGCACCGGACAGGCCGAGCGCGGCCACGGTGCCGATGCCCGGGACGATCGCGGTGCCGCCCACGGCGGCACCGGCCCCCGTGACGGTGGTCAGGTACTGCTGCCCGAGCCGCTCGGCGAGACGCTCCGGGCTCTCCCCCGGGTGCTTCGCCGCCATGCGCTGGATGTTCTTCAGGACCAGGGGGCGCTGGACCGCCAACACCGTGGAGAGGGCCTTCTCGAAGCCCTCCGTGGGCTCGCCGTTCTCATCGAGTGCCGACTTCAGCCCGAAGTCCTTCACCTTCCCGGACGCGTACCGGCCGATCGTCGAGTTCTTTGCCATGCGCGCCACAGTATCGGCGCGCGACCCCCGCGGTCAGGACCCGGGCGTCGCCGCGCGCAGGGAGTGCTCGAGGAAGATGCGCACGTCACGGACCTCGTCGGGGCCGGTCCCGTGCAGGATCCCGGGGTAGGTGCGCACGGTCAGGCGGGTGTGCTCCTCGGCCCACGCGCGGGTGTGGGCGACGGCGTCCGGATGGATCACGGGATCCTCGGCGTCCCGGCCCCAGAAGAACGGGCGCGGGCCCGGTCCCTCGGCCGGGGAGTCGAGCATGGCCAGCAGCTCGTTGTCGACGGCGAAGCCGCTCAGGCCCACACCGCAGGTGAACGCCTCGGGGCGCAGACGCAGGACCGTCGTCGCCATGGCCATGCCCTGGGAGAAGCCGAGCACCGAGACCGTGCGGAAGCCGGCCGCCACGACCTCCTCGGCGGAGAGCACGTCGAACACGCGGTGGGCGGCGGCGAGCACCTGGGCGAAGTCGGACTGCAGCAGCAGGTCGAGCAGGAACCAGCCGTGCGCGCCGGGGTCGCCCGGGCCTTCGGACGCCGTCTCGTCGATCTCGAAGCCGCCGCGCACCGCCAGGCCGGTGCACCGCTCCGGGAGCATCGGGAAGTGGCGGCGCGCCGCGCGGACCTCGTTGGAGCCGTAGCCGTGGAACACGAGCACCAGGTCCGTGCCCGCGCGCTCCGCCGGCGGGCGCGACCACACCACGCTGTGGCCGGAACTGATCGTCTCGGTGACTGGTGGGGGCGTGGGGCTCATGGCTCCATCCTAGGGAGGACCCCCGACCGGGCGTCATGCCTGGTCAGGGGCCGCTTTCCGGTGGGCCCTGCGGGGATCGAACCCGCGACCGGCGGATTAAAAGTCCGATGCTCTGCCAGCTGAGCTAAAGGCCCTCACCCGCGGCCGACGACGACGGCGCGCGGCCGACGACGGCGACCCTCACGGGTGCCCTCCGATGGTAGCCCAGGCGCCCGGGGCACTACCGTGGACGGGGCCGCCGCCTCCGGCGACCACATCCCCACCCCGATGCGCCCTCGAAGGGAGCCCGCCCATGGCACGTCACCGCCTGCCCGCCGGCCGCGGCGCCAGCTCGAGCGCCTCGGGCGTGCTGCGCCCGCACCGGCCCCGCCTCTCGGAGCCGCAGGAGCTCACGCACTTCGCCGGCGGCGAAGACCCGCAGGAAGTGGCCGCGGCGGCCTCGCGCCTGGCCCACGCCCTCGTGGCCGGCGGCCGCGCGGAGGAGGACCCGGCCGTCGTCGAGCGGCTGGTCGGGCTGGTCCGCGAGCTCGGCGTCGAGACGCTCGCCGAGCTGTGGGCGGACGCCCCGCCCGTCTCGCTCGCCGGCGCCCTGTGGCGCCTGTACGCACTCCAGGAGGCGACGACCCGCGACGGCGAGCGCTGGGCCGCCTGGTACCGCGCCGGGCACGCCGCCTACGCCTCGCGCGTCGTGGCGGGGGCCGTCGAGCCGCCGGGGCCGGCCGAGCTGCGCCGCCTCACGGACACGATCCTCACGGGCGCCTACCGCTCCGAGATCGACGTCGCGTTCGAGCGCGCCGCGGCCTACGCCCGCGTCGTGGCCCTGGGCCAGGTCGAGCACGCCGAGGGCTCCGAGGCCGCCGCCCCGGACCGCGCCGCCGCCCTCACCCGCCGGGCCGCGCGCCTGGTCAGCACCGCCGACGCCCTGGAGGCGGCGGGTCGAGCGTTTCGGGACGGATCGCTAGACTGAAGGGGACGGCGCCGGGCCGCTGGTAACCCCGGGCTCCAACACATAGCCGCTGCGAGCGGCCTTCCGCCGAGAGGCGTTCCCGGTCCGGCGTCGTCGTCGACCCCTTCGCCACCCGTCGACGAGAGAGCGACCGCTGCCCATGTCCCCCCGCATGCCCTGGCTCTTCACGCGCGACACCCCGGCGCTGCGCCACATGGCGGACCTCGCCGAGGCCCTGCACCGGTCCGTGCATCTGGTGGCCCAGGTCGCGGGGACCCGCGGACCCGAGGCGGACCGTGCCGCCCATGAGCTCGAGGAGCTCGACTCGTCCTCGAGCGCCACCCTCATGGCCTTCCTCACCGCGCTGCGCAGCGCCTACGTGACTCCGCTGCCCCGTCAGGACCTCTACCGGCTGGCCAGCGGCGTGCACGCGACCACCCGGCGCGTCGTGTCGGCGGGCGTGCTGATCCAGCGGGCCGACCTCGAGGAGCTGCCGACGCACGCCCTCGACGTCCTCGAGACCGTGGGTCGTCAGGCCGAGCTGCTCGCCCGCGGCGCCGCCGAGATGCGCGACCTCGACGCACTGGAGGCCACGTGGATGCAGCTGCTGCGCGCCTCCCGCCGCACGGAGCGGATCATGGTCGAGTGGCTCGCCGACCTCGGCATGGACCTGCTGCAGCGCGACTACAACCGCCAGCGCGAGGTCGCCTGGGCGCTGCACGCGGCGCTCGAGGCCCTCTCCCGCGTGAACATGGACCTGGGCATGGTGCTCGTCCGTGAGTCCTGAGCCGGTGGAGGCGCCGTGACCGCGGGGCTCGCCGTCGTCCTCGTGCTGCTGTGCGCCGTCGGCGCGCTGATGGGGTTCCGCGACGCCCCCAACGCCGCGGCGCTGCCTGTCCGGTACCGGGCGCTGACACCGCGCGGGGCCCTCCTCCTGACCGGGGCGGTCAACACCGTGGGCGCGCTGCTGGGCATCGGGTTCATCACGCTGAGCGTGCACTACTTCACCTCGCCCGCGGTGCGCAGCGAGATCGGCCCCCTGGCCGTGGGCGTGTCCTGCGTGGTGACCCTCGTGTGGGGTCTGCTGCTGTGGTGGCGGCGCCTGCCCGGCTCCAGCACGCACGCGCTGATCTCCGCGCTGGCGGGCAGCCACCTCGCCGTGCGCCTGAGTCTGGACATCGACGTCGCCCTCACCATCTTCGACCTCGTCCGCGCCGAGGTGCTGCTCAGCCTGCTGCTCTCGCCCCTGATCGCGTGGGCGCTCGCCCGCCTGCTCACCGCCCCCGCCATGCGGCTCGCCACCCGGGGCACCACGGTCAACGTCCAGCACCGGGCCCGCGTCGCGTTGGGCATCTCCGCCAGCGCCATGGCCATGGGCCACGGCCTGCAGGCCGGTCAGCGCATGGGGGTGCTGTGGGCCGCCGTGCTGGTGGGGTCCGGGTCCGTCCTGGCGCCGGACGCCCTGACGGCCGAGTTCGTGGGGGGCGCGTTCCTGTTCGCCCTCGCGGTCGGGCTCGGCACGCTGGGCGGCGCCTGGCGGATCGCCTGGACCCTCACCGAGCGTCTCGTGCGCCTCGACCCCCTGCGGGCGTCCGTGGCCGCCGTCATCCCCGCGGGCCTGCTGTTCGTCGGATCCCTGGTGTTCCACCTGCCCCTGTCCTCCACCCACACGGCGACGGCGGCCATCGTGGGCGCCGGCCAGACGCAGACCTACGCGTCCGTGCGCTGGCCCACCGTGCTGCGCGTGGTCGGCTGGTGGGTGCTCACGCCGGTGGCCTGCGCCCTTCTCGGCCTCCTCGGCACGCTGGCCCTCGTCCCGCTGGCCTGAGGCCGCGCCCGACGACGACGCCCGGCCCCGCAGACGCCGCGACCCCGCCCGGCGTGCGGCCGGACGGGGTCGGGGACGGAGCGCGGGACGGCTCAGCCGAAGCGGCCGGAGACGTAGTCCTCGGTCTGCTGGCTCGAGGGGTTGTTGAAGATGACGTCGGTGTCGTCGTACTCGATCAGCTTGCCGGGCTTGCCGACGCCCTGGATGTTGAAGAACGCGGTCTTGTCCGCCACGCGCGCGGCCTGCTGCATGTTGTGCGTGACGATGATGACCGTGTACTCCTCCTTGAGCTCGTTGATCAGGTCCTCGACGGCGAGGGTGGAGATCGGGTCGAGCGCGGAGCAGGGCTCGTCCATGAGGATCACGTCGGGCTGCACCGCGATGGAGCGGGCGATGCACAGACGCTGCTGCTGACCGCCGGAGAGGCCGGAGCCGGGCTTGTCGAGGCGGTCCTTGACCTCGTTCCACAGGTTGGCGCCGCTCAGGGACTTCTCCACGAGCTCGTCCGCACGGGACTTGTTCAGGCGGGTGCCGTTGAGCTTGTAGCCGGCCAGCACGTTGTCCCGGATGGACATCGTGGGGAACGGGTTCGGGCGCTGGAAGACCATGCCGATCTGGGAACGGACGCGGACCGGGTCCACACCGGGCCCGTAGATGTCCTCGCCGTCGAGCAGGAGCTGGCCGTCCACGGTGGCGCCGGGGAGCACCTCGTGCATGCGGTTGATGCTGCGCAGGAAGGTGGTCTTGCCGCAGCCGGAGGGGCCGATGAAGGCGGTGACGGAGCGGGGGGCGATGTCGATGTTGACGCCCTCGACGGCCTTGAACTTGCCGTAGAAGACATCGACGTCGATGGCCTGGATGCGCTTGGACATGAGTGGTTCTGTTCCTTCGTGGAAGTCTCTGGGGGGGTGCGACGGGGCCGGGGCCGGCCGCCCGGGGGATTCTGGGCGGCCGGACCTCACCGGCCCTTCTTGGGGGCGAACGCCTTGGCGATGAACCGTGCCGCCAGGTTGAGCAGCATGACGATGGTCACGAGCAGCAGGGCGGCTGCCCAGGCGCGGGCGGTCGAGGGGTCCGCCGCCGTGGGCGAGGTCGGGGCGACCAGCTGGCGGTAGATGTACACCGGCAGCGCGGTCATCCAGTTGTCGAACGGGTTCCAGTTGATGCTGGTGGCGAAGCCGGCCGTCACGAGGATCGGCGCAGTCTCGCCGGCCACGCGGGCGATGGCCAGGGTGACGCCGGAGGCGATGCCGGAGATCGCGGTGGGCAGGACCACCTTGGCGATGGTCTGCCACTTGCGCACGCCGAGGGCGTAGGAGCCCTCGCGCAGCTCGTTGGGCACCACACGGAGCATCTCCTCCGTGGATCGGACGACCACGGGGATCATCAGCACGGAGAGGGCGATCGCGGCCGTGAGACCCATCTGCACGGACTGCAGTGCGGTGGACTTGCTGCCGGTGACCAGGGTCAGGACCCACGTGATCGCGGCGTAGGCGAAGAGGCCGGCCACGATCGAAGGGATGCCGGTCATGACGTCCACGAAGAACACGATGGCCCGGGAGAACCAGCCGCCGCGGCTGTACTCCACCAGGTAGATGGACGTGAGCATGCCGATCGGCACGGAGATCAGGGTCGCGATGATCGTGATCACGACGGTGCCGATCAGGGCGTGGCCGAAACCGCCCGCGAGCCCGCCGGCGGGCTTGCCGTCCTCCACCCACGCCGAGTCGTCGATGCCGGTGATGCCCTTCATGTCGTACGCCATGATCTGCGGGTTGGCGATCAGGGTCGGCAGACCGGCGGAGAGGACCGACCACAGCACGGAGACCAGCGGCACCAGGGCCACGAGGAACGCCAGCCACACGAGGTTGCGACACAGGCCGTCTGCGGCGCGGCGCCGGTTCTCCATCACGCGGGTGGCCACGTAGAGCCCCGCGATGTAGAGGATGGCGGCGATGATCATGAAACCGACCACGTTGAAGGCGCCGCTGAGCAGCACGGTCAGGCCGGCGGCGACGACGGCCGCGGCAGCTGCGACGGCCATCCAGGTCCAGCCGGGCTTCTGACCCTCGGTCAGGGAATGACGCCGCGGCGTCACGCTGTCCTCGGTGGCCCGGGGAGAAGTCGAGACAGTGCTCATGTCAGTTGGCTCCCGAGAATTCCTTGTGCTTGTTCACGATCGCGCGGGCGATCATGTTCACCGCCAGGGTGATGATGAAGAGCATGAGACCGGCAGCGATCAGCTCGTGCAGGCGCATGTTGAACGCCTCGGGGAAGTTGAGCGCGATCTCCGACGGGATCGTCTGGTTCCTGCCGGACTCCACGAGCGACCAGGAGAAGACACCGCCGGAGAGCACCATGGTGACCGCCATGGTCTCGCCGAGCGCGCGGCCGAGGCCGAGCATGATCGAGGAGATGATGCCGGCCCGGGCGAACGGGAACACGGTCATCTTGATCATCTCCCAGCGCGTGGCGCCGAGGCCGAGCGCGGCCTCCTCGTGGAGCTTCGGGGTCTGGGTGAAGATCTCACGGCAGAGCGCGGTGATGATCGGCAGGACCATCACGGCCAGCACGACGCCCGAGGTCAGCAGGGTGCGGCCCGTGGTGGTGGCCGAGCCGCCGAAGAACGGGATGAAGCCCAGGTTCTCGTTGAGCCAGCCGTAGATCGGCACCATCAGCGGAGCGAGCGTCAGCCAGCCCCACACGCCGTAGACCACGGAGGGGATCGCGGCCAGCAGATCGATCACGAAGCCCACCGACTGCGCGATGCGCGGGGGCGCATAGTGCGAGATGAACAGGGCGACACCGATCGCGACCGGGGTGGCGATGAGCAGAGCGATGATCGACACCATCACGGTGCCGGCCATGAGCGGCCACACGTACTGGAAGAAGGAGTCCGCAGACACGAGCTCCGCGCCCGGCTGCAGGGCAGGCCATGCCTCCATCAGGAGGAAGACCGCCACGAAGGCGAGCACGAGCAGGATCAGGACGGCGGCCGCCAGGGCCCCGCCGGAGAGGAGCTTGTCTCCGGCGGCTCCGCGGCGGGGGCCGCGCAGGCTGGACGGCTTCGGTGCCGCCTCGTTGGTGGTTGAGGACACAGTGCCTTCCCTCGGATCGACGTGCATGGTGATGGACGGGCCGCGACGAACGAGCGCCCTGACGCGGCTTCAGCCGCCGGGCCCGTGGGGCCCGGCGGCCGAAGCGACGGTGGGTCAGCCGACAAGAAGCGACATCAGCCCTTGACCGAGATGGCCTCGATGCGCTCCATGGCCTTCTTGCGGGTGTCCTCGGCGATCGGGGCGTTGCCCGCGGACTCCTCGGCGGTCTTCTGACCGTCCTCGGACACGACGTACTCGGCGAAGGCCTTGACCTGGTCCACGGTCTCCTGCGACTCGTACTGGTTGCAGTAGATGTGGTAGGAGACCAGCACGACGGGGTACACGCCGGACTCGTCGGTGGCGCGGTCGAGCTCGATCGAGCCGTCCTCCTTGGCCTCGGACTTCTCGACGGTGGCGGCCGCGGCCTCGGCGGAGTACTTCACGTACTCCTCGCCGACCTTCACGGACACGGTGCCCAGCTCGCCCACGGCGGAGGCGTCGGCGTAGGTGATAGCGCCCTCGGTCTGGGAGGCCAGGCCCACGACACCCTTGGTGCCCTGGGCGGACTCGGCGGTGATGTCGGACGGCCAGGTCTCGACCTCGTCGTAGGACCAGGCATCACCGGCGGCCTCGGTGAGGTAGGCGGTGAAGTTCTCGGTGGTGCCCGAGTCGTCGGAACGGTGCACGACGGTGATCGGGGTGTCGGGCAGCTCGACGCCCTCGTTCTGCGCGGCGATGGCCTCGTCGTTCCAGTTCTTGATCTCGCCGGAGAACACCTTGGCGATGGTCTCGGCGTCCATCTTGACCTCATCGACGCCCGGCAGGTTGTAGGCCACGGCGATCGGGGAGATGTAGGCCGGCACGTGGAACGCACCCTCGTCGCCGCAGTTCTCCTTGGCGGACTCAGCCTCCTCCTCCTTGAGGGCGGCGTCGGAGCCGGCGAAGGAGGTGGCACCGGCGAGGAACTTCTCACGACCGGCACCGGAGCCGTCCGGGGAGTACTGCACGGTCAGGTTCGGAGCGATCTCGGTGACACCCTGGGTCCAGGCGGTCATGGCCGCCTCCTGCGAGGAGGCGCCGGCGCCGACCAGGTTGCCCTGGACCTCGGAGGTGGTGCCCTGCTCGCCGCCGGCGGAGCCGGAGGCATGCTCGCCGCCGGCGGAGCCGGAGGCATCGGAGCCGCCGTTGCCGCTGTCCGCGGAGGAGCAGGCGGTCAGGGCGATGGCGGCCACGGACAGGAGGGCGGCGGAGCGGCCGAAGCGGTGAGCCTTCACGAAGAGCCTCTTTCAATCGGATGACGACGGTGAGGGCAGAGCGTCCGGCTGGCCCGGTTCTGCACCGCACCCGACCGTACGGTCCAGAGGTGAATCGAGTGCTCGGCCGGGGTGAACAGATGGTGAACGGTAGCGGGATTCGTCTGTGCTGTGGGTCACAATGCCCGGTTGAGCCCCGCACGGCGAGGGCTCCCCGGCGTCGGACTAGGCTGGCCGCATGACGGACCGCTTCGCCACCGCCACGGGCACGGTGCCGATGGTCGACCCCCAGACCCGCGGGGAACGTCTCGGCCGCTTCCTGCGTCGGCGCGCCCGTGCGGGCTGGTCCCGCGTCCGCTCCTCCGTGGGCCAGGCCGCCCTCGTCGCGGTCTGCGCGGTGGGCGCCTACTGGTTCGCGGAGGCCGTCCTGGGCCACCAGCAGCCCCTGTTCGCCTCCACCGCCCTGCTGATCGCCCTCGGCTTCCAACGGGAGCCGAAGCTGCGCAAGGTGGCCGAGGTCGCCGTCGGCTGCACCGTCGGCATCCTGATCGGGGACCTGCTCATGGTCGGGCTCGGCCGCGGCCTGTGGCAGGCCTCGGTGGTCCTGTTCGTGTCCGTGATGGTGGCCCGGTTCCTGGACTCCGGCGCCACGTTCACGATGCAGATGTCCCTGCAGTCCGTCCTCGTGGTCCTCCTGCCCATCGGCGCGGGAGGGCCGTTCGTCCGCAGCCAGGACGCGATCGTGGGCGGCGTCCTGGCCCTGCTCGTCACGTTCCTCTCACCCCAGGACGTGCGACGCCCCGCGGTGCGTCAGCTGGGTGGGCTCTACAACTCGATCGCCACGGTGCTGCGCGACCTCTCCCGGGCCCTGCGGGAGGACGACTCCCGCACCGCCTGGATGGCGCTCGTGGCCAGCCGCGGCACGCACACCACGCTGGAGGCGCTGCGCAAGGAGCTGCGCGTCACGCATGAGCAGACCCTCTTCAACCCGCTGCACCGCTCCTCGCGCTCCTTCGTGGACGACGCGGTGAACGCGGCGGACCGCTCGGACCTGGCGGTGCGCTCCCTGCGGATCGTGGCCCGGCGGGTGGTCTCGGTCCTGGACGAGGGCGTGTTCGACGACGACGACCGCGAGCGCCTGGCAGCCTGGTTCGACGACGCCGCGGACGCCGTCGAGATCCTGCACCGCTCCCTCGTGGAGCCGCAGGCCGAGGGCCGCCATCGCTCGCTGTCCGTGGCGCGGGACGCCCTGGGGGCGTCCGCGTCCGCGTTGGACCCGCACCAGCTGGGCGGCGGATCCGTGCACGGCGAGGCGCTCGTGATGCTGCTGCGGCCCATGATGGTGGACCTCATCGAGGCCACGGGCGCCGAGCACGACGAGGCGCGGGCCTACCTGCCCCGCGTCTGAGCCCGACGGCGGCGCGCGGCCCCGGCGGTCGACGGCGGGGCCGTGCGCGGGCCGGTTAACGCGTCCGCCCCGGCTCCTAGAGTGGGCGCATGGCCACCAAGACCGCCCCGAAGCGCGCCCCCGGATACCGCTGCACCGAGTGCGGCTGGACCACCGTGAAGTGGGTCGGCCGCTGCGGGGAGTGCCAGTCGTGGGGCACGGTCGAGGAGGTCGGGCTGACGTCCACCACCGGCCGCACGCGCGCGGCCACGGTCGCGGAGGTCGCGCCGCGCATCGCGGACGTGGACGCCACGCTGGCCTCGTTCCGCTCCACGGGGGTGCGCGAGCTGGACCGCGTGCTCGGCGGCGGCCTCGTGCCGGGCGCGGTGATCCTGCTGGCCGGCGAGCCGGGCATCGGCAAGTCCACGCTGCTGTTGGACGTGGCCGCCCAGACGGCGCGCGGCGCGGGCGGCGGCGGTCCGCGCTCGGTGCTGTACCTGACGGGTGAGGAGTCGGCGGCGCAGGTGCGCTCCCGCGCAGACCGGATCGGGGCGATCGCGGACACCCTGCGCCTGACGGCGGAGACGGACCTGGGCCGGGCGCTGGGGCAGATCGAGCAGACGGACCCGGAGCTGGTGATCGTGGACTCCGTGCAGACCCTGCAGTCCACCGAGGTGGACGGGATCGCCGGGGGCGTCAGCCAGGTGCGCGAGGTGGCGGCCAGCCTCATCCGCACGGCCAAGGAGAAGGGGATCACCACGGTCCTGGTGGGCCATGTGACGAAGGACGGGACCATCGCGGGCCCGCGGCTGCTCGAGCACCTCGTGGACGTGGTCTGCCAGTTCGAGGGGGACCGCCACTCACGGCTGCGCCTGGTGCGTGCGGTGAAGAACCGCTTCGGGCCCACGGACGAGGTCGGCTGCTTCGATCTGCGGGAGGACGGCATCGAGTCCCTGGACGACCCCTCCGGTCTGTTCCTCTCGGGCGTCTCGGAGCCGGTCGAGGGCACGTGCGTGACGGTGACGCTCGAGGGCCGGCGCCCGCTCGTGGCCGAGGTGCAGTCCCTGCTCACCCCGTCCGCCGGCGGCAGCCCGCGCCGCACCGTCTCCGGCGTGGACGCGGCGCGCGTGAACATGCTCCTGGCCGTGCTCCAGCGCCGGGCCCGTTTCGCCCTCGCCCAGGACGACTGCTACGTGGCCACCGTGGGCGGCGTGCGACTCTCGGAGCCCGCCTCGGACCTGGCCGTGGCCGTCGCTGTGGCCTCGGCGAAGCTCTCGGCCCCCGTCCCGCAGGGGATGATCGCGGTCGGCGAGCTCGGGCTGGCCGGGGAGGTGCGCCCCGTGCCTGGCATCGGGCGACGGGTGCGTGAGGCTGCGCGGCTGGGCTTCACCCGCGCGCTGGTCCCCCGCTCCCCCGAGCCGCTCGGGGAGGTCCCGGCGGGCTTCACGGTGGCGGAGGTCGGCTCGATCGGCGAGGCCCTCGCCACGATCCCCACGTGGACCGGCGGCGGCCCGGCCGCGCGTCCGGAGGCTGGCCCCGGCCGCTGACGACGCGCCCGGCTCAGCGGGACGGCGACGGCGACGGGTCGGTGGTCGTGGCGGGCGCCGCGGAGGGCGAGGCCGACACCGGAGCTGAGGCGGACCCTGACGGGAAGGCGCTGCCGCTCGAGGAGGGGGTGGCCGAGGAGGGGGTGGCCGAGGAGCTGCCGTCCTGGGCCCCCGGGGCGAGCTCCTCGAGGATCTTCAGCGCGACGGGGCGGGAGGTGACGTCGCCGAGGCTGACCGTCAGCAGATGGGGTCCGGGCTCCGCGAGAGCGCCGAGTCGGCCGCAGTCCTGGCTCGAGGCGCGGCCGGACCAGCGGTACACGGCGGTGAGCTCCTCGTGCGGGTACAGCACCCGCTGGGCCTCCGCGGGGTCCGCCTGGCAGATGCGGGTGGAGAAGACGTCGTCGCCCTCGGCCGTGCGGATCCTGAACTCCTGTCGGGCCGTGCCCACATCCGTGCGGCACGGGGTCGAGGAGAGGTTCGTGATGCCCAGGCGCAGCTCGGCCTCCTCGCCCCGCTGGTACTCGGACCGGTCCGCGGAGGCGGCGATCCGCAGGTCCGAGGGCTGGCACTCGGCCGCGTCCTCGAGGGCCACGGTGGGCGAGGCGGAGCCGGACTCGGCGTCCGTCGCCGGGGCGGGCGACGGGGAGTGCACCGGCGTCGGGGCGGCGGAGGGGTCGGCGTCCTCGGAGGAGAAGGCGCCGATCCCGGCACGGACGAGCGCCACGACGGCCCATCCCACCAGGATCAGGAGCACGAGGGCGAGCAGGGCGGCCACGAGCCGCCGGCGGCGGTAGACGGCGGGGGACGGCTTCGACCCGGGGGAAGTCGGACGAGACGGCATGCGATCCAGGGTAGGCGGCGGCGCACCCTACAGTGGACGCCATGCCCGCGCCCGCCCCCCTCGTCCCGCCCACAGTGGACGTGCCACGCCTGCACGACGCGGTGCTGGGCTGGTTCGCCGTCCACGCCCGGGACCTGCCCTGGCGTAGCCCGGACTGCTCCCCGTGGGGCGTGCTCGTCTCGGAGATCATGCTCCAGCAGACGCCGGTCGTGCGGGTGCTGCCCCGCTGGCGGGAGTGGCTGGAGCGCTGGCCCACCCCCGCGGACCTGGCCGCCGCCCCCACCGCAGACGTGCTCACGGCCTGGGACCGACTCGGCTACCCGCGCCGGGCCCTGCGCCTCCAGGAGGCCGCCCGGGCCGTCGTCGAGCGCCACGACGGCCGGGTGCCGGCCGACCCCGCCGCCCTGCGCGCCCTGCCCGGCATCGGCGAGTACACGGCCGCGGCGGTCGCGAGCTTCGCGTTCGGCGTCCCCGAGACCGTCGTGGACACCAATGTGCGCCGGGTGATCGCGCGCGCGGTCGCGGGTGAGGCCCTGCCCGGCAGGTCGCTGACCCGCGCCGAGATGTGCCGCGCCCAGGCCCTCATGCCCGAGGACCCCGCCCGCGCCAACGCGTGGAACGCGGCCGTCATGGAACTCGGGGCCCTCGTCTGCACCGCCCGCTCCCCCGCCTGCGACCGCTGCCCCCTGGCGGAGACGTGCGCGTGGGTCGCGGCGGGCTCCCCGCCGCCGGTGGAGGTGCCGCGCGGCCAGGCCTGGGCCGGCACGGACCGTCAGGTGCGCGGGGCCGTGATGGCCGCCGTCCGCGAGCACGGGCGCGTGGCCGAGGCGGAGGTGCCCGCCGTCGTCGTGGCCGGGGGCCGGCTCGGGTCGCACCGCCCCGACGACGCGCAGTGGGCGCGGTGCGTGGCCGGACTCGTGTCGGACGGGCTGCTGGCCCGGGACGCCGACGGCGGCCTCACCTTCCCGGCCTGACCTCGCCGGGGCACGGGGCGGCCCGCGGTGCGGCGGCTCAGAGGCGGCGGATCATCCGCGTGTTGCCGAGCGTGTTCGGCTTGACCCGGGCGAGGTCCAGGAACTCGGCGACGCCCTCGTCCGTGGAGCGCAGCAGTTCCGCGTAGACCTCCGGGTCCACGGCGGACTGGTCCGCCATCACCTCGAAACCGTGCCGGCGGAAGAACTCGACCTCGAAGGTCAGGCAGAAGACCCGCTCGACGCCCACGGCCCGCGCACGGTCCAGCAGCTCCTCGATGATCAGGTGCCCGACGCCGGCCCCCCGGTGGGCCTCCGAGACGGCGAGGGTGCGGACCTCGGCGATGTCCTGCCACATCACGTGGAGGGCGCCGAAGCCGGCCAGGGTCCCGTCCGCCTCCTCGGCGACCACGAACTCCTGGATGGCCTCGTAGTAGGCCACAGCCTCCTTCTGGAGCAGCACGCGTTCCCGCGCCAGCGGCTCCACGAGCGCCTGGATGACCGGCACGTCCTGGGTCCGCGCCGAGCGGAGGGTGAGGGGGCGGTCGGCAGGCATGGGGTCCAGTCTAGGCACGGACATCCCGACCCCGGAGAGACGGGAGCCCCCGTCCCGGCGGACCGGGCGGGGGCTCCCGCGGCGTCGACGGCAGGCTCAGGCCTGCTGCTCGCCCTCGTCCCCGGACAGGAACTTCTCCTGCGCGCCGTCGACACCCTTGTCCACGGTGTCGCCGTGCTCGCCGAGCTTGTCGCCGTGCTGCTCCTGAGCGTTGTCCACGGCCTCGTCGATCTTGTCCGAGTGCTGGTTTGCGAGGTTGTTCAGGTCACCGATACCCATGGGCGGCCTCCTTCTTCTCGGGGCTGTTCCGCGGCCGTCCCGGCGAGCGCCGGGTCGAGGCGGAGACAGGACCACCGTCGAGCGGTCACAGACCACAGTGGCACCGATCCCGCCGCGAGGGAACCCCTCTCGCGCCTGCGGGGAGGCGGGCCGGTTCAGCGGTCCTTCGCGAGGCCGTCCTTGATGCCGGCGGCGGTGTCGCGGACCTCGGCCCCGGCGTCCCCGCGGGGGCACGACGACGGCCCGCCGCCTCCTCCCCGAGGGGGAGGGGCGACGGGCCGTGGCCACCGGACGCGCGGTCCGGCGTCGTGGGTCAGACCCCGCAGGTCACACGGAGCGGTCGGCGTCCACCGGATCGCCGGCACCGGGCTCGAGCTCGGCCAGGTCCGCACCCTCCAGGGCCTCCCGGCCGCCGGAGAACGCGAACGTCAGCTCGGCGCCCTCCCCCTCGCCCGTGGCGTCCACGGTGATGAGGGAGCCGGCCGGGATCTCGCCGAAGAGGATCTTCTCCGAGAGCTGGTCCTCCACCATCTGCTGGATGGTGCGGCGCAGCGGGCGGGCGCCCATGGCCGGATCGTAGCCGCGGTCCGCGAGCAGATCCTTGGCGGACTGGGTGAGCTCGATGGACAGGTCCTGCTCCGCCAGGCGCTTGCCGAGGCGGGAGACGAACAGGTCCACGATCTCCACGATCTCGTGCTTCTGCAGCTGCGGGAACACGATCACGTCGTCCACACGGTTGAGGAACTCGGGGCGGAAGTGCTGGCGCAGCTCCTCCTTGACCTTGCCCTTCATCCGCTCGTACCCGGTGGTGGTGTCCGTGGCCGACTGGAAGCCGGTCATGACGCCCTTGGAGATGTCCCGGGTGCCGAGGTTCGTGGTCATGATGATCACGGTGTTCTTGAAGTCCACCACGCGGCCCTGCGAGTCGGTCAGGCGACCGTCCTCGAGGATCTGCAGCAGGGAGTTGAAGAGGTCCTGATGGGCCTTCTCCACCTCGTCGAACAGCACCACGGAGAACGGACGGCGGCGGACCTTCTCGGTGAGCTGGCCGCCCTCCTCGTAGCCCACGTAGCCGGGAGGGGCGCCGAACAGACGCGAGACGGTGTGCTTCTCCTGGAACTCGGACATGTCGAGCGTGATGAGCGCGTCCTCGTCCCCGAAGAGGAACTCCGCGAGGGACTTGGCCAGCTCCGTCTTGCCGACGCCGGTGGGGCCGGCGAAGATGAACGACCCCGAGGGGCGGTTCGGGTCCTTCAGGCCCGCGCGGGTGCGGCGGATGGCGCGGGACAGGGACTTGATGGCCTCGTCCTGGCCGATCACGCGGCGGTGGAGCTCGTCCTCCATGTTGCGCAGGCGGTCCGTCTCCTCCTCGGTGAGCTTGAACACCGGGATGCCGGTGGACTTGGAGAGCACCTCGGCGATGAGGTCCTCGTCCACCGTGGCGACGTCGGCGTCCGCGCCGGTGCGCCACGCCTGCTCCTTCTCGCGGCGCTCGTCCCCGAGCTGCTGCTCCTGGTCCCGCAGGCGGGCGGCGCCCTCGAAGTCCTGGCCGTCGATGGCGGCCTCCTTCTGGGTGCGCACCTCCGCGATCCGGGACTCGTAGGCCTTGATCTCCGGCGGCACGGTCATGCGACGGATGCGCAGACGCGCGCCGGCCTCGTCGATCAGGTCGATGGCCTTGTCCGGCAGGTGCCGGTCGGAGACGTAGCGGTCCGCCAGGCCGGCGGCGGCCTTGAGCGCGCCGTCGGTGATGGAGACCTTGTGGTGCGCCTCGTAGCGGTCCCGCAGGCCGCGCAGGATCTCCGTGGCGTCCTCGACGGACGGCTCGGCGACCTGGATCGGCTGGAAGCGGCGCTCGAGCGCGGCGTCCTTCTCGATGTGCTTGCGGTACTCGTCCAGCGTGGTGGCGCCGATGGTCTGCAGCTCACCGCGGGCCAGCATCGGCTTGAGGATGCTGGCGGCGTCGATCGCGCCCTCGGCCGCACCCGCCCCGACGAGGGTGTGGATCTCGTCGATGAACAGGATGATGTCCCCGCGCGTGCGGATCTCCTTGAGCACCTTCTTCAGGCGCTCCTCGAAGTCGCCGCGGTAGCGGGAGCCGGCCACGAGGGAGCCGAGGTCCAGCGAGTAGAGCTGCTTGTCCCTGAGCGTCTCCGGGACGTCGCCGCGGTCGATCGCCTGGGCCAGGCCCTCGACGACGGCGGTCTTGCCGACGCCGGGCTCGCCGATGAGCACGGGGTTGTTCTTGGTGCGGCGGGAGAGCACCTGCATGACGCGCTCCATCTCGCCCGCACGCCCGATGACGGGATCCAGCTTGCCGTCGTGCGCGGCCGCGGTGAGGTTGCGTCCGAACTGGTCCAGCACCACGGAGCCGGCGTTCTGGCCGGCCTCGCCGCCCTGGCCCACCCCGGCGCCGGCGGTCTCCTTGCCACCCTGGGCGCCGCCCTGGTAGCCGGAGAGCAGCTGGATGACCGTCTGACGGACGCGGTTCAGGTCCGCGCCGAGCTGCACGAGCACCTGGGCGGCCACGCCCTCGCCCTCGCGGATCAGGCCGAGCAGGATGTGCTCGGTGCCGATGTAGTTGTGGCCGAGCTGCAGCGCCTCGCGCAGGGACAGCTCGAGCACCTTCTTGGCGCGCGGCGTGAAGGGGATGTGGCCGGGCGGGTTCTGCTGACCCTGGCCGATGTCCTCCTGCACCTTCTCTCGCACGGCGCCCAGGGAGATGTCCATGGACTCCAGTGCCTTGGCTGCGACGCCCTCACCCTCGTGGATCAGACCGAGCAGGATGTGCTCGGTACCGATGTAGCTGTGGTTGAGCATGCGCGCCTCTTCCTGGGCGAGCACGACCACCCGCCGGGCGCGGTCGGTGAATCTCTCGAACATGGGCACACTCCTTGCGTACGGTCGTGGTCGAGACTACGCACCCGGGCCGCGTGCCGCGCGACTGTTCGCCAGCGGGAGAAGCGGCCCGGCCGTCGTCGGGAGGGGCCGGAACGAGGCCCGGGGACGCCGATCCCTCGACGCACCCGGGCGGGGCGCTCACTTGCGCTTCGCGTTGCGGTAGGCCTCCACCACGTCGCGGTGCAGACGGCCCCGGCTCGAGACCTCGTAGCCGTTCTCGGCCGCCCACTTGCGGATCTGGGCGGCCTCGACCTTGGGCGACGGCGGCGCCACGGCGCGGCCCTTCTTCATGTAGGGCTTCAGGAACTCACGGAGTTCCGCAGCGTGCTCCTTCGACAGGTCGATCTCGTAATTGCGACCGTCCAATGCAAAGTTCACGGTCTCATCTGCAGGCGAACCGTCAAGATCATCCACGAGGACCACTTCTACCTTCTGTGCCAACGGTGATTCCCACTTTCTTCTCTCGTGCGCGTGTCCCTGGGTTCCGGTCTTCGCTCTCGGGGTTCTTTCCCGCGTGCTCACGATTCCGGCCGTGCACTTGTGGTGATTCAAGAATACCGCAACAAAGCCGGGCAGAAGGATTCTTCAACGCCGGGGAAGGAATCTCACCGGGCGCGGTCCTCCGGATCAGCCCCCGGCCCTCCCTCGGCTCGACGTCGGGCCGCCCACTCACGGGCCTCGGCCTCCTCGCGGGCCGCCCGCGCGTCCGCGCCCGAGAGCCGGCGGGCCTGACTCTCGCGCTCGCCCGTGTCCGAACGCAGCAGGGAGCGCATCACCAGCCAGAAGATGAGCCCGAGGCCGATCGAGGGGGCGAGGACGGAGAAGTAGTCCCAGAAGGCGGCCATGTCAGGCCTCCGGCTTGAGCAGCGGGAAGAGGATGGTCTCGCGGATGCCGGCGTCCGTGAACAGCATCACCAGGCGGTCGATGCCCAGGCCGATGCCGCCCATGGGCGGGGCGCCGTACTCGAGGGCGCGCAGGAAGTCCTCGTCCAGCTGCATCGCCTCGTCGTCGCCGGCGGCCGCCATCGCCGACTGGGCGGTCAGGCGCTCGCGCTGGATGACGGGGTCGATCAGCTCGGAGAACGCGGTGCCGCGCTCCATGCCGCCGATGATCAGGTCCCACGCCTCGATGACCCGGTCCTCCGAGCGGTGCGGGCGCGCGAGCGGCTGGGCGGCCGGCGGGTAGTCGTACACGAACGTGGGGTTCATCAGGGTGGGCTCCACGATCTCACCGAACAGCTCGATCACGAGCTTCTCCGCGTCCCACGCGGGGTCCACCTTGACCTCGTGCTCCGCGGCGATCGCCCGCAGCGTCTCGGCGTCCGTCTCCGGGGTGATCTCGCGGCCCACGGCCTCGGACAGCCCCGGGTACACGGCGACCCAGGCCCACTCGCCGTCGAGGTCGATGACGCCCTTCGCGGTCTCGAGCCGACGCCCGGCGCCCACCGCGTCCGCGGCGTTGAGGATGATCTCCTGCATGCGCTCGGCCATGACGTGCATGTCCGCCCACGCCTCATAGGACTCGAGGGTGGTGAACTCGGGCGAGTGGGTCGAGTCCACGCCCTCGTTGCGGAACACGCGGCCGATCTCGAACACGCGGTCGATGCCGCCGACGACGGCGCGCTTGAGGTACAGCTCGGTGGCGATGCGCAGGGTCATCGGCTGGTCGAACGCGTTGAGGTGCGTCTCGAAGGGACGCGCGAGGGCGCCGCCGTGGACCAGCTGGAGCATCGGGGTCTCCACCTCCACGTAGCCGTGGCCCTCGAGGGTGCGCCGCACCGCCGAGGTGACCTTGGCCCGGGTGTAGACCATGCGGCGGGCCTCCTCGCGCACGATCAGGTCCGCGTAGCGCTGGCGGACGCGGGTCTCCTCGTTCAGGTCCGCGTGCAGCACGGGCAGGGGGCGCAGCGCCTTGGAGGCCATCTCCCACGCCGAGGCCATGATGGACAGCTCGCCGCGGCGCGAGACGATCACCTCGCCGGTGACGGAGAGGAAGTCGCCCAGGTCCACGACCTTCTTCCACTCGGCCAGGGACTCCTCACCGACGGCGGCCAGGGACACCATGACCTGGAGGCGGACGGCCTCCCCGTCCGCACCGGACTCCTGCAGGGTGGCGAAGCAGAGCTTGCCGGTGTTGCGGAGGAAGACGACGCGCCCGGTCACCGACACGGTCTCGCCCGAGGTCCAGTCGGGCTCGTGGCCGTCGAACCGCTCACGCACCTCGGCCAGCGCGTGGGTGCGCGGCACCTGCACGGGGTAGGCCTCGCGGCCCGAGGCGAGCAGCTGCTCACGCTTAGCGGCGCGGACGGCCTGCTGATCGTGGTGGTCGACGGCGGCGGAGGCGGAGTTCTCGGTGGTCACGGTTCCCGAGTCTACCGACGGCGCCCCGCCGGTCAGCCGCGCACCTCGGGGTTGACGAGGGCCGGGACCTCCGCGCCCGTGGCCATGGCGATCGCGTTGCGCGCGGCCAGCTCGGCCATCGCGGCGCGGGTGTCCCGGGTGGCGGAGCCCAGATGCGGCAGGAGCATCACGTTCTCCAGCTCGGCCAGGCCCGGGGCGAGGGCGGGCTCGTCCTCGTAGACGTCCAGACCGGCGCCGAAGAGCCGCCCCTCGCGCAGGGCGGTGACGAGGGCCGCCTCGTCCACCACGGGGCCGCGGGCCGTGTTGACGAGGACGGCGTCGTCCTTCATCTTCGCGATCACCTCCGCATCCACGAGGTGGTGGGTGTCGTCCGTCAGGGGCACGTGGAGGGAGAGGACGTCCGCGACCTCGACGAGCTCCTCCCAGCGGACCTGACGGACGCGGCCGGCGAGGTCGCCGAGCTCCTCGGCCGCCACCTCCCGGTGCGCGGGAGGCCGCGGCGCGAACACGACGTCCATGCCGAAGGCGAGCGCGCGCTCGGCCACCGCCTTGCCGATCCGCCCGAAACCGGCCAGGCCCAGGGTCGCGCCGCGCACGTCCCGGCCCACGAGCAGGTCCGGCGCCCAGCCGTGGAAGCGCCCCTCGCGCACCATCCGCTCGCCCTCGGGGGCACGGCGGGTCACCCCGAGGATCAGGAGCATCGCGATGTCCGCGGTGGCGTCCGTGAGCACGTCCGGGGTGTTGCCGACGGCGATCCCCCGCCGCGTCGCGGCGGCCACGTCCACGTTGTTGTAGCCGACCGCGTAGTTGGCGATGCCCCTGATCCGCGCGTCGGCGAGCACGTCGGCGGTGAACTTCTGGTCCAGGGCCGCGACGACGACGTCGTAGTCCCCCGAGGCCACCAGCCGCGCGAGCGCGGCGTCCCCTCCGACGTCGGCGCCGTCCACCACCTCTCCGGCCTCGCGCAGCATCCCGAGCCCGGGCTCAGGGAGGCGGGTCATGAGCAGGAAACGGGGGGTCACGGCGGGGCCTCACTCTCGGATCGGGGGGAGGACGCGGCGTCGTCCGGCGTGACCAGGCTAACCGCGGACGGCGGGTGCGGCCCGGTCCGACGCCCCTTATGATTGACTCTCGTCAATCATTGACTCATGTCAATCACCGCGCCGCCCCTCCCGCCGAACTGTCTCTTATACGCCTCCCATGCTGCCGACGCCCACAGAAGAGAAGCCCTCCCTCATCGGCGTCTCCTTAACTACAACCCCCCCCTACCCCACCCTCGCACTCACACCCGTAGAAG
>NZ_VIGS01000038.1:0-21136 GCF_006704135.1 Micrococcus sp. R8502A1 | reverse complement strand
ATTCACTCATGCAGTGTATCGTACTTCTAAACTAAAAATAACTTTAGATATGTTTCTCCATTCTTTTTTTTTTTAGGCTGGTTTTTTTCAAGCAGAAGTCGGCATACGAGATGTAGCTCCGTCTCGTGGGCACGGAGATGTGTATAAGAGCCGGCCCCCGCGGCCGGCGACGCGGGGCCGGTGAGCGGAGCCGACTCCGAGTGCCCGGACTCCCACCCGGTCAAGGCGAACGACAACTCGGGCATCTACCACATGCCCGGTCAGCAGCACTACGGCAGGACCAACGCGCGCCACTGCTACGCCTCCGCCTCCGCGGCCCAGGCGGACGGCTACCGCGCGGCCCGGCGCTGAGGGCCCCGCGCACGACGACGGCCGCCCACCTCGCCAGGTGAGCGGCCGTCGTCGTCCGTGCCGAACGTGCGCCCGGCGCCGCGCCGGGTGCGGTCAGCGGCCCTCGTGGACGGCCCGCAGCTCGTAGCCCTTCTGCTCGAGCTCCTCCTGCTTCTCGGCCTTCTTGACGAGGGCGCCGGCGTCCTTCGGGGGCAGCTTCACGGCCTCCTCGGCGGGCATGCCGGCGGTCAGCTGCTTGGCGCGCTCCACCTCGGTGTCCAGCTCGAGGCCCAGCAGGAGCACGATGTTGAAGATCCACAGCGCGAAGAGCAGGGCCATCACGCCGCCGATCGCGCCGTAGGCCGAGTAGCCGGCCAGCGTCGTGAAGTAGAAGTACAGGCCCACGGAGGCCAGCACCATGCCCACGAGGGCGAAGATGTTGCCGGGGCCGAACATGTGGAAGCTGGGCTTCTTCACGTTCGGGGTCATGTAGTACAGGGTGGCGATCAGCACGAGCACCAGGAGGATCACCACCGGCCACTTCACCCACGCCCAGATCGGCAGGAACGTGTCCGAGAGGAAGTTCACCACGGAGGTGAGGCCGAGCGGCCCGGCGATGGGGGCGAGCAGGCCGTCGACGAGGGCGCGGTTGAGCGCCAGGGAGATCAGCACCAGGACGATGCCGATGAGCATGACGACGGTGGTCAGGAGGTTCGTCAGGGTCAGCTTCACGAAGCCGCGGCCCTCGGCGTAGTTGTACACCTGGTTCGACGCGCGGTTGAACGCCTTCACGTACGCCGAGGCGGACCACACCGCGGTCAGGATGCCGACCACCAGGGCGATGAGGCCGCCCGTGGACTGCTGCATCAGGTTGTCCACCACGCTCTGCACCACCGACTGGTAGTCGGACGGGACCATGGTGGTCAGCTGGGTGACCAGGTCGTCGACCGCCGAGCGGTTCGAGGCCAGCACGAGCGTGAGGATGGAGAACACGGCCAGCAGGGCCGGTGCCAGCGAGAGCACCATGAAGTACGTGAGCTTCGCGGCGAGGTCCGTGCCGCCGTCGTTCAGGAACTCCTTGAACGCCCGGGTCGCCGCGTACTTCCAGCCGGCGCCGTCCAGCTTGACGCCCTTCAGGCGCTCGGTGCGCTCCTCCGGATCGATCTTCGCGGCCTCCAGGGTCGCGTCCACAGGATGAATGGCCACGTCGGTCCTCTCGCGCTCGGGGGGCAGGGTGCGGATCGGGCCCCACGCTAGCGGACGGGTGCCCCGTCCGTCCCGACCGGAGCGGCGCTGGGCCGCGGACCCGGGCGATCAGCACTCGATGACGTTCACGGCCAGGCCGCCGCGCGAGGTCTCCTTGTACTTGGACTTCATGTCCGCGCCGGTGTCGCGCATGGTCTTGATGGCCTGGTCCAGGGTCACCCGGTGCGAGCCGTCCCCGAGCAGCGCCAGCCGGGCCGCGTTGATGGCCTTCACCGACGCGATCGCGTTGCGTTCGATGCACGGCACCTGGACCAGGCCGCCCACGGGGTCGCACGTCAGCCCGAGGTTGTGCTCGATCCCGATCTCGGCCGCGTTCTCCACCTGGTCCACGGTGCCGCCGAGCACGGCGCACAGCGCGCCCGCCGCCATGGAGCAGGCCGAGCCGACCTCGCCCTGGCAGCCGACCTCGGCGCCGGAGATGGAGGCGTTGCGCTTGTACAGGATGCCGATCGCCGCCGCGGTGAGCAGGAACTCGACCACCTTGTCGTCCCGCTCCTGCTGCGTGGCGCCCTTGGGGAGCACGAAGCGCATGTAGTAGAGCATGACGGCCGGGATGATGCCCGCGGCGCCGTTCGTGGGCGCGGTGACGATGCGCCCGCCCGAGGCGTTCTCCTCGTTCACCGCGAGCGCGAAGAGGTTGACCCACTCCATGGCCCACATGGGGTCGGTGCGGTCGGTGGTCTGCAGCAGGTGCTCCCGCAGCGCGGGGGCCCGACGGCGGACCTGCAGTCCGCCGGGCAGGATCGGCTCGGTGCGGGTCACGCCGTTGTGGACGCATTCCTCCATGACGGCCCAGATGGCCAGCAGCCGGGTGCGCAGCTCGTCGAGGTCGTGCCGGGTGGCCTCGTTGGCGAGCATGAGCTCCGCGATGCTCAGGCCCGCCTCGTGGCAGCGGGCGGCGAGCTCGGCGCCCGTGGAGAAGGGGTACGGTTCGCCGGTGTCGCCGTCGTCGGTGCGGTTGACGTCCTTGGTGGCGTCCAGCTCGGCCTCGAGCTCGTCCGAGGTGACCACGAAGCCGCCGCCCACCGAGTAGTAGTCGCGGGTGTGAAGCTGTTCGCCGGCGTCGTCGTAGGCGGTCAGACGCATGCCGTTCGGATGCCCGGGCAGGGACTCGCGCATGTGCAGCGTCAGGTCGCCCTGCCGGTCGAAGGCGATCTCGTGGCGCCCGTCCAGGGGCAGCCGGCCGCCCGTGACGATCTCCTCCACGAGCCCGGTGCAGGCGTCCGGGTCGATGGTCTCAGGGTCCTGGCCGGCCAGGCCGAGCAGCACCGCGGTGTCCGAGCCGTGGCCCACGCCGGTGGCCGCCAGCGAGCCGAACAGCTCGGCGTGCACGCGGGCCGTGCGCTCGAGGACGCCGTGCTGGCCCATGCTGTCCGTGAAGCGGCGGGCGGCGCGCATGGGTCCCACGGTGTGGGACGAGGACGGGCCGATGCCGATCGAGAACAGGTCGAGGACGCTGAGCGCCATGCAGTGCTCCTAGGGTGCGAGCGGGACGCGCGGTGGCCGGGGGTGGGGGCCGGACGCGCGGAGCCGGGAGATCCAGTGCAGACCAGACTAGGGGCACGGGGCCCTGCAGGCCATGGGGTCGCGGCTCGCGGTCCGCGCTGCTCTCCGGCCCGTCACCCACCGCACGGCCCGGAGCCGGGAGCGCTCAGAGGATGTTGTCCTTGGACTCCTCCACCTGCGCGGCCGCGCGGAACGCCGTCAGGTCACGCAGATACTCGTCCGCGTGGGGGAACACGGGCCCCTGCCCGGCCACGAGCATGACCCCCTCGAGGGGCTCGAACCGGGAGCGGCCCGCGTGGATGTCCTCGCCGGCGTCGACCAGGGTGCGCAGCTGCCACCATGTGGGGGCCATCAGGTTGACCTTGCCGGCCCGGAAGCGGCGCAGCAGCTCGGCGGGGGACGCCCAGCCGTGGCTGGCCGCCTCGGAGGACATCCGCTCGGGGGACTGACCCTGCGGCAGGTGGACGGCGAAGAAGAACGTGTCGTAGCGGCGCGGGCCCCCGTGCGGGGTGATCCACCGGGACCACGGCACGAGCGCGCCGGCGTCGGGGCGCAGCCCCTCGCGGTCGAGCAGCTCCCCGAAGTCCACCTCGTGGCGCTCGACGGCGTCGCGCAGCTCGTCGGGGAACGCGGCCACCCGGGCCGGGTCCACGGGAGTGCCGGTGACGGCGTCCCGGGCCAGGAGCACTCCGGTCTCCTCGAACGTCTCGCGGACGGCGGCGGCCAGCACGCGACCGGCGCCCTCGGCGGGGTCGAGCTCCGTGAGGGTGCCGTGGGCGTCCACGGGCTCGTGCGGCAGCCCCAGGCGCCGGCCCCACTCGGCCAGATCCGTGCCCTCCCACAGCCGGTCCGGCAGGTCGTCCGCGGGGTCCACGCGGCCGCCGGGGAAGGCCGTGGCGTGGGCGCTGAAGGCCATGGTCCCGGCGCGGCGGACGGTGAACACCGAGATCTCGCCGCCGGCCCCGGGTCTGACCAGCACGAGGGAGGAGGCGGGCACCGCCGGGACCCGGGGCCGGTCCTCGGCGGCCGACGGCTCGGCGGGCGGGGCGGCGGGGCTCACGGTGCCTCCTCGGTTCGGGCGATCATGGTCCGGACGCGCGGGCCGACGACGGCGGCCCCGGCCGCTCCCGCGCGGGGGTCATGCGGCCCGGATGTGCGCGGACCCGTAGTCTGTAGCGTAAGTCACCGTGCTCGGGGCGGAGGCCCCGGGGCGAGACCGCGACCCAAGGAGGAGAGGCCGTGAAGATCCTGGTGCTGGCCAAGCAGGTGCCGGACACGTGGCAGGAACGTGAGCTGAGCCTGGAGACCGGCTGGGTGGTGCGCGACGGCGCGGCCGAGCCCGTGCCGGACGAGATCAGCGAGCGCGTCATGGAGGTCGCCCTGGGCTGGCGGGACGCCGGCGCGGACGTCGAGATCGTGGCCCTGACGGTGGGCCCCGAGGACTCCTCCAAGACCCTGCGCAAGATGCTGGCCATGGGCGCGGACTCCGCCGTGCAGATCACCGACGACGCGCTCGTCGGCTCGGACGCCGTGGAGACGGCCCGCGTGATCGCCGCGGCCGTCGAGAAGGAGGGCGCCGACCTCGTGCTCGCCGGCACGCTGTCCACGGACGGCGGCACCGGCGTGGTGCCGGCCATGGTCGCCGAGCTCCTGGACCGGCCCTACCTGCCGCACGCCGAGGCCCCCGAGCTGACCGACGGCGAGCTGACCGGCACCGTGGCGACCTCGGACGCGGACGTGCGCGCCGCCGTCGCCCTGCCCGCCGTGGCGAGCCTGACGGAGAAGACCCCCGAGCCGCGGTTCCCGAACTTCAAGAACATCATGGCGGCCAAGAAGAAGCCGCTCACCGTCCTGTCCCTGGCCGACCTCGGCATCGCCGCGGGTCCGGCCGAGGCCGCCTACCGCTCCGTGATGGTCTCGGCGGACACGCGTCCCGAGCGTGCCGCGGGCGAGAAGATCACCGACGACGGCACCGCCGCCGAGCGGCTGGTGGAGTTCCTCGCGGGCCGGGGGCTCGTGTGAGCGCGAACGTGGAGGAGACCGAGATGACGACGCAGACCGACGCCGCGAACAGCGGTCAGACCGTGCTGGTGCACGCCGAGATCGGTGCAGACGGCGCGCTCCGCCCGGTCGTGGCCGAGCTGCTCGGCGCCGCCGCCACCGTGGGCGTGCCCGAGGCCGTCCTCGTGACCGGCGCGGAGGGCAGGGACGCCGCCGTCGCCCGTCTGGGGGAGTACGGCGCCACGCGCGTCCACGTCCTCGTGGCCGACGACGCCGCCACCACCCTCGGCGACGCCGCCGTGCAGGCCCTCGCCGCCGCGACCGCCCGCACCGCGCCCGTGGCCGTGCTGCTCTCCGGCAGCCCCGAGTCCCGCGCGGTGGCCGGCCGCCTGTCCGTCCGCGCCCGCGGCCCCGTGTGCGCGGATGCCGTGGGGCTGCGCTGGGCCGACGACGAGGTCATCGCCCGCCACTCCGTGTTCGGCGGCGACTACCTCAGCGAGTCCACCGGCGAGGGCGGCCCCCGGATCATCACCGTGCGCCCCGGCGCCGTCGCGGACCGAGCCCCGGCCGTCGAGGCGCCCGAGGTCGTGGAGCTGGCCGCCGCCGAGCTCGGCCCGGTGACCGCCGGCGCCCGGGTGCTCGAGGTGAACGCCCGCACGCAGAACTCCGCCCGTCCGCCCCTGCGCGGCGCGAAAACCGTCGTCGCCGGCGGACGCGGCGTGGGCTCCGAGGAGGGCTTCGCGATCGTCGAGCAGCTCGCCGACGAGCTCGGCGCCGCCGTGGGCGCCTCGCGCGCCGCCGTCGACTCCGGCTACACCGCGGCCGAGCGCCAGGTGGGCCAGACCGGCGTGATCGTGTCCCCGAACCTGTACATCGCCCTGGGCATCTCCGGCGCCATCCAGCACCTGGCCGGCATGAAGACCGCCAAGACCATCGTGGCGATCGACAAGAACGAGGACGCCGAGATCTTCGAGCACGCCGACTTCGGCGTGGTCGGGGACATCTTCCAGGTGGTCCCACAGGTCATCGAGCAGCTGCGCACCCGCCGCGGCTGAACCGGTGCGGGCGCGGTCCGCTGCGGACCGCGCCCCTCGGACGAGGAGAAGCATGCCCAAGCAGCGAATGGCCGGTTACGTCCCCCTGAAGGGCGCCCCGGCCGAGACCGAGCCCGCCCCCGCCCCGGGGCAGGACACCACGACGGCGGCCCTGGCCCCGGTGGTCGCGCCCGCCGTGCCGGTGGCGCCGTCCGCGCCGGCGTCGGGCCTCACGCCCCTGTCCGCGCGACGCCGCATGGCCGGGTACGTCCCGTTCGCCCGCGAGGCCGAGTGGCTCGGCGGTGCCCCCGCCCCGGCCGCGGGCTCGACCCCGGCCGCCGCTCCGCCGCCGCCCGCCGCCCCCGAGCCCATCGCCGCCTCCGCGTCCCCGACGCGGGCCCCCGCACCCGCGGAGACCGAGCCCGTCGTGCCGGACGTGGCGGCCGCCGTCGCCGCCGCCGCGACCGGTGCGCCCGCCGCGTCCGGGGCGGGCGCGCCCGTGGAGTCCGACCTCGTGCCGCTCGCGGAGCGGCGACGCATGGCCGGGTACGTGCCGTTCGCCCGGGAGGGGGAGTGGTTCACCGAGCTGGCTGCCGTGGGCGCCCCCACCGCGCCGGAGACGGTGGCGCAGGAGGTCGTCGCACCGGAGCAGGCCACCGCCGAGCCCGCCGCCGCGGAGCCGGCCGATGCGGAACCGGCCGTCGCCGCCCCCGTGGCCGCGGCGCCGGCCGCGGAGCCGGCCCCCACCGCGCCGGACACCCGGTCGGCCCCGCCGGCCTCCGCCGCGCAGCCGCCCCGGGCCGCCACCGGCACGCCCGCGCGGGCCGCGGACACCGACGTCGCCGAGGCCACCGCCCCGTCCCGTCTGCGCAAGGCGCTGCCGGCGCTGGCCGGCGTCGTGGTGCTGGCGCTGCTCGCGGTGCTGGCCGGACGCTGGCTGCGGAGCCTGGACCCGGTGGCGGACTTCATTGCGACCTACGACGGGCACCCGGTCCTGCCCGAGGGCACTCCCGAGGGGATGCCCTGGTGGATGGGCTGGCAGCACTTCCTGAACATGTTCCTGATGGTGCTGATCATCCGGACGGGCCTGCAGATCCGCCACGAGACACGGCCTCCGGCCAACTTCACGCCGACGAAGGACGGCCTGTTCTCCGCGCGGGGCAACACCCCGAAGAAGTTCTCGCTCACCATCTGGATGCACCAGGCCCTCGACGCGCTGTGGCTGCTCAACGGCGCGATCTTCGTGGTGCTGCTGATCGTCACCGGCCACTGGGCGCGGATCGTGCCCACGGACCCGCACGTGTTCCAGCACGCCCTGTCCGCCGGCATCCAGTACCTGTCCCTGGACTGGCCCACCGAGAACGGCTGGGTGCACTACAACGCGCTGCAGATGCTCTCCTACGCGCTGGTGGTGTTCGTGGCCGCCCCGCTCGCCGCCCTCACGGGCTGGCGCATGTCCTCGTGGTTCCCCACGGAGGCCAAGGGACTGAACAAGGCGTTCCCCATGGAGGTGGCCCGCAAGGTGCACTTCCCGGTGATGGTCTTCTTCGTGGCGTTCATCGTGGTGCACGTGTTCCTCGTGGCCTTCACGGGCCTGCTGACGAACCTGAACCACATGTACACCTCGCGCGGCGGCGCCACCGACGCGTGGGGCCTCGTGGTGTTCCTCGTGAGCGTGGCGGTCACCGCCGCCGCGTGGTTCTTCCTGAAGCCCGCCTTCACGGCCCCCGTGGCCTCCCGGTTCGGCACCGTGGGCCGCTGAGCCGGCCCCACGACGGCCCCTCCTCCTCCCGGGACTTTCGAACGTGATGTCGGGGGAATGAGCGCTTTCGAACGTGGGATAGGGCCTCTCTCACGTTCGAAAGCGCTCGGGTGCTCGGGTGTGCGGAGCGTCAGCTCCGGGCAGCGCGGAAGGTGACCTGCACCTGGACCATCGGCTTGTCGGCCACGGGGACGCCGTCGGCGCCGACCGGCACGAGGTCCACGTCCACGAGGCGCAGGGACCGGCCGGCGTGCCGCACCCTCGTCAGGGCGATCATCTCGCCGTGGCCCGGGCGCACGAACACCACGTGCACGGCCTGGACGTCGTAGCGCTCGCGGTCCGGCATGGCCGCCTGCGCGGCGGTGACCGCCCGCAGCGTCATGGCCCCGCCGTGGACCGCGCCCGACGGGTTGGCCAGCTCCGGCTTCGGGGCGAAGCGGGCGCCCGGGGTCGCCGCGGGGGCGACGACGGGGCGCACGTCCGGAGCGGCCGTCGGCAGCGACTCGGGGCGGGCGGCCAGTAGCCTCGGCATGGGCACGCGGGTCTCTGCCCCGCGGGGCAGCCGTCCGGCGGCGACGAACTCGGCCATCCGCTCCGGAGCTCCGGCCGGCACCGACTGGAACCAGCCGGTCGCCTCCACCACGCGACGCCCGTCCGCGTCCTCGAGCCACGCGCGGGCCACGCCGCCGCCGGCATCCCAGGACAGCGGGCGGGTCCAGCACTCCAGCAGCGGGCCGTCGTCGTCCCCGGCCGTGACGGCCGCCGCGTCGAAGGCGGGCAGCGGGCCGAGCACGTTGATCTGCAGCTCGGTGGTGACCACGGTCTCGATGTCCCGGGCCGCGTGATGCACGGCCACCGCGGTGGCGTTGTCCATGATCACGGTGGCCGCCGCGCCGGTGGGCCGGCCGTCCAGGTCGAGGCACCACGGGCCGACCTCGAACGCGGCCGGGTTGAGGGCGCCGTCCCGCTCGGTCATGAGCGCGTGGCGGCGGATGCCGAACAGCTGTTCCGTGCGGCCGGAGGCGTGGGAGCGGGGGCCGGTGGGCGAGTCTGCGGTGGGGCTGGTGGTGGTCTGCACGGGGAGCACGCTAGCCCACGACCCGGCGCCGTCACGGCGGATCATTGGATGTCCTATTATCATGGTGATGACAGTCACACCCTGTCGCCGCCCGCGGTGTCACCCCCGCACCATCCCGTCGTGGACCGCCCGCGCGGTGGGACCGAGCCCCCAGGAGGACGAACCCATGTTCCCCATCACCGACGACCAGAAGGCCCTGGTCGACGCCGTCCGCGACTTCGCCGAGCAGCGGGTCGCCCCGCACGCCCTCGACTGGGACGCCGAGAAGCACTTTCCGGTGGACGTCCTCGCCGAGGCCGGCGAGCTCGGCCTGGGCGGCATCTACGTGGGGGAGGAGTACGGCGGCACCGGCCTGGAGCGCACGGACGCGATCCTGATCTTCGAGGAGCTCGCCAAGGCGGACCCGGCCTTCGCCGCCTACATCTCGATCCACAACATGGTCGCCTGGATGATCGACTCCTTCGGCAGCGACGAGCAGCGCGCCCGCTGGATCCCCGACCTCGTGGGCATGGAGCACCTGGCCAGCTACTGCCTCACCGAGCCCGGCGCCGGCTCGGACGCGGCCGCGCTGAAGACCCGCGCGGTCCGCGACGGCGACCACTACGTCCTCAACGGCGTCAAGCAGTTCATCTCCGGCGCCGGGGCGTCCGACTACTACGTGGTGATGTGCCGCACCGCGGACACGGGCGCCCGGGGGATCTCAGCCGTCGTAATCCACAAGGACACCCCCGGCCTGTCCTTCGGCCCCAACGAGAAGAAGATGGGCTGGCACACCCAGCCCACGCGCCAGGTGATCTTCGAGGACGTCCGCGTGCCGGTGGCCGACCGCCTCGGCGAGGAGGGCGACGGGTTCCGCATCGCCATGAAGGGCCTCAACGGCGGCCGCCTGAACATCGGCGCCTGCTCGATCGGCGGCGGCCTGGCCGCCCTGGACAAGGCCACCCGCTACCTCAAGGAGCGCAGCGCGTTCGGCGAGCCGCTCACCACCAAGCAGGCCCTCGTCTTCGAGCTCGCGGACATGTCCGTGAAGCTGGAGACCGCCCACACGATGCTCATGCGCGCCGCGGACGCCCTGGACCGCAACGACCCGGACACCGTGCGCCTGTGCGCCATGGCGAAGCTCGTGGCCACCGAGTCCGGCTACGAGGCCGCCGACACCGCCCTGCAGCTGCACGGCGGCTACGGCTACCTGCACGAGTACGGCGTGGAGAAGCTCGCCCGGGACCTGCGCGTGCACCGGATCCTCGAGGGCTCCAACGAGATCATGCGCATGATCGTGGGCCGAGGCCTGATCGGCTGAGGCCGGGGCCCGCCCGGTGCCCCCCACAGCACGGCGCCCCGCGGTCACCGCACGTGACCACGGGGCGCCGTTCGTCGGGGCGGACTCAGCCGAGCTGCAGGGGGTCCACTCCGGCGACGGGCTCGAAGTGCCCGGCCACGTCCTCGGCCGAGACGTCCTCGAGCCGGGCCGGGCTCCACGTGGGGTCCTTGTCCTTGTCCACGAGCAGCGCGCGGATCCCCTCGGCCATGTCCGGCTCGCGCATCAGGTGGGTGCCGATCGTGAACTCCTGGCGCAGCGCGTCGGCCACCGTCAGGTCCTCCCCGCGTGCGGCCAGCCGACGCTGGGCCTCGTGGGCCACGGCGACGGCGGTCGGGGACTTGGTGCGGATGGCCTCGGCGGCCTTCCCCGCGGCCTCGGCGTGCGCCCCGCCCGCGGCGGCGCGCTCGTCCAGGGCGGCGAGGACCTCGGCGGCGGTCTCCCGGCCGTAGGCGTCCTCGATCCACTCCCGGCCGGCCAGCAGCGCGGACGCGGGCCGTGCATCCTCGGCCACCGCGAACCGGGCCAGGACCTCGTCGGCGGCGGCGAAGGCGGCCTCGTCGCGCGCGCCCGCGTCCGCGGCCGAGCCGAGGGCGCCGAACGCCGCGGCGAGGGCCTGCTCGAGCTCGTCCAGCCGGGCGGACTCCACGAAGACGTCCGCCAGGCCCAGGGCCACCGCGTCGGAACCCGAGGCGTGCGCCGAGGTCGCGGCCAGGTGCCGGCCCGCCTGGAAGGGGGCGCGGGCGAGGTGGAAGGAGCCGCCGACGTCGGGGGTGAACCCGATCGCCGTCTCGGGCATGCCGGCGCGGGTCCGCTCGGTGGCCACGCGGTGCGAGCCGTGGGCGGACACGCCCATGCCGCCGCCCAGGACGATGCCGTCCATGAAGGCCACGTACGGCTTGGGGTAGGTGGCGATGCGCTCGTTCATCGCGTACTCGTCGCGGAAGAACTCCTCGGCCTCCGCGAACCGCCCGGCCAGGAGCGAGGCGCGCAGGGAGACGACGTCGCCGCCGGCGCACAGTCCCTTCTCCCCGGCGCCGCGGATCAGCACACCGCGCACGGCGGGGTCTGCGGCCCACTCGGTCAGGGCCGCGTCGATCGCCCGGACCATGTCCTGCGTCAGCGCGTTCAGGGCGCGCGGACGGTTCAGCGTGATGCGGCCGAGGCCGTCTCGGACCTCGAGGAGCACCTCGTCCGCCGCGCCCTCCGGTGCGGCCGCGGGGGCCGTCGTCGCCGTGGTCTGCGCGTCGCTCATCGGTGCTGCCACCCCGCCTCGCGCTTCGCCGCGAACGCGTCCATGCCCTCCTTCTGGTCCGCCGTGGCGAACGCCGAGTGGAACACCCGGCGCTCGAAGGCGATGCCCTGGGCGAGCGTGGTCTCGAACGCGGAGTTGACGGCCTCCTTGGCCATCCAGGAGGCCGGCTTGGACTTGGACGCGATGGTCGCGGCCACCTCTAGCGCCTCCTCGAGGGCCTTCTCGTCGGCCACCACGCGGGAGACGAGTCCGATGCGCTCGGCCTCCTCGGCTCCGATCATGCGGCCGGTAAGGATCATGTCCATGGCCTTCGCCTTGCCCACGGCGCGGGTCAGTCGCTGGGAGCCGCCCATGCCGGGGATGACGCCGAGGTTGATCTCGGGCTGGCCGAACTTGGCACCCTCGCCGGCCACGAGCACATCGGCCATCATGGCCAGCTCGCAGCCGCCGCCGAGGGCGTAGCCGGTCACGCACGCCACGATGGGGGTGCGGGCACGGGTGAGCCCGTCCCAGCCGGCGAACCAGTCGGCCGCGTACATCTCGGAGAACTCCTTGGTGGCCATCTCCTTGATGTCCGCGCCGGCGGCGAACGCCTTGGGGGAGCCGGAGAGCAGGATCGCCCCGATCTCCGGGTCGGCGTCCAGCTCCTGCACCGCCGCGACGACGGCACGCATCGTCGCCTCGTTCAGCGCATTCAGGGCCTTCGGCCGGTTCAGGCGGATGTGGCCGACCCGGCCCTGCCGCTCCACGATGATCGGCGACTCGGCGCCGTCCGGGGTGGTCTGCTCGCTCATGCCTCGCTCCTGTCCGTGTGTGATGCTCGGATGTCCTCGATGATGCCGGAAAAGTCGCGGGCGGCGCCTTCTCCGGCGGCGTACTCGGCGTACTTGGCCTGCGCGAGGCGGCCCAGGTCGGCCGCCACGCCCTGCTCGTCCAGGGCCGCGAGCGCGAGCCCGAGGTCCTTGGCCATCAGGGCGCCGGCGAAGCCGGGCTGGAAGTCCCGGTTCGCGGGGGAGCCGGGGACGGGGCCGGGCACCGGGCAGTTGGTGGTCAGGGACCAGCACTGACCGGAGGCCTTGCTCATCACGTCGTACAGAGCCTGGTGCTGCAGGCCCAGGCGCTCGCCCAGGACGAAGGCCTCGGCGACGGCGATCTGCGTGACCCCCAGCACCATGTTGTTGCAGATCTTCGCGGCCTGGCCCAGGCCGGCGCCCCCGCAGTGCACGATCCGCGCGCCCATGACCTCGAGCAGCGGCAGCACCTCGGCGTACACCTCGTCCGAGGCGCCCACCATGAAGGCGAGGGTGCCGGCCTCGGCGCCCACCTGGCCGCCCGAGACCGGTGCGTCGGCCGCCCGCATGCCCGCCGCCTCCGCCGCCGCGGCCGCCTCGCGAGCCTCGGCGACGTCGATGGTCGAGCAGTCCAAGAACACGGTGCCGGGGCGGGCGGCGGCGAGCAGGCCGCCGTCGCCGTCCTCGCCCCGGTAGACGTCCAGCACCAGGCGTCCGTGGGGGAGCATGGTCAGCACGACGTCGGCCTCCGCGGCCGCCGCGGCCGTGTCCGTGACGGTCTCGACGCCGGCCGCACGGGCCTTCTCGAGGGCCTCGGGGACGAGGTCGAAGCCGAGCACGCGGTGGCCCGCGGCGGCGAGGTTGGCGGCCATGGGGCCGCCCATGTGGCCGAGGCCGAGGAACAGAACGGTGGTCATGGGGTCCTCCTGGTCGGGACGGGCTGCGGGGCGGTCATGAGCCGGCCGGCATGACGAAGCTGGCGCCCTCGCGCACGCCGGAGGGCCAGCGTGTGGTGACGGTCTTCGTCTTGGTGTAGAACTTCAGCCCGTCCGTGCCGTGCTGGTTCAGGTCGCCGAAGCCGGAGGCCTTCCAGCCGCCGAAGGTGTAGTAGGCGATCGGCACGGGGATCGGCACGTTCACGCCGACCATGCCGGTGTCCACGCGGGTGGAGAAGTCGCGGGCGGCGTCGCCGTCGCGGGTGAAGATGGCCACGCCGTTGCCGAACTCGTGCTCGTTCACGAGCGTGAGCGCCTCCTCGTAGTCCTTCGCGCGGACCACGGAGAGCACCGGGCCGAAGATCTCCTCGCGGTAGATGCTCATCTCCGGGGTGACGCGGTCGAACAGGGTGGCGCCCACGTAGAAGCCGTCCTCGTGGCCCTCGACGACGACGCCCCGGCCGTCCGCGACCAGGTCGGCGCCCGCCTCGACGCCGGCCGCGATGTAGCCCTCGATGCGCTCCTTCGCGTCCTTCGAGACGACGGGGCCGAAGTCCGAGGACGCCTCGAGCGACGGGCCGACCTTGAGGTCCTTGATGCGCTCGCGGAGCAGGGCGATCAGGCGGTCGGCGGTCTCCTCGCCGACCGGGACGGCCACGGAGATCGCCATGCAGCGCTCGCCGGCGGAGCCGAAGGCGGCGCCGACCAGGGCGTCGGCGGTCATCTCGAGGTCCGCGTCCGGCATGATCACGGCGTGGTTCTTGGCCCCGCCGAAGCACTGGGCGCGCTTGCCCATGCGGCCGGCGTGCGCGTAGATGGACTGCGCGATCGGGGTGGAGCCGACGAAGCCGACGGCCTTGACGCGCGGGTCCTCGATGAGCGCGTCCACGGCGGCCTTGTCGCCGTGCACCACGTTGAGGGCGCCGGCGGGCATGCCGGCCTCGAGGGCCAGCTCGGCCAGGCGCACCGGCACGGAGGGGTCGCGCTCGGAGGGCTTGAGGACGAAGGCGTTGCCCGCCGCCAGGGCGATGCCGGCCTTCCACAGCGGGATCATCGCGGGGAAGTTGAAGGGCGTGATGCCCACGGCCACGCCGAGCGGCTGGCGGATGGAGTGCACGTCGATGCCGGTGCCCGCGTCGGCGGTGAACTCGCCCTTGAGCAGGTGCGGGGCACCCGCGGCGAACTCCACGACCTCGATGCCGCGCTGGATGTCGCCCTTGGCGTCCGGGAAGGTCTTGCCGTGCTCCTGGGCGAGCACGGTGGCCAGCTCGTCCATGTTCTCGTTGATCAGGTCGACCCAGCGCAGCAGGATGCGGCCGCGGCGCTGCGGGTTGAGCCTCGACCACGCGGCGAAGCCCTCCTCGGCGGAGGCCAGGGCGGCGTCGATCTCCTCGGCGGAGGCCAGCGGCACGCGGCCCGCCACGCGGCCCGTGGCCGGGTGGTAGACGTCGCCGTGCCGGCCGGAGGCGCCCTCGCGCCGCTCGCCGTGCACGAAGTGGGGGATCACGGGGGCGGTCTCGGTGGGCGCGGTCTTCTGGGACATGGGGGCTCCTCGCAGGTCCAGGCGGAAGGGCGGCCGCCGGTCGGCGCCGCCCACGGCGGGCGTGGCGGGTCCGGCCGTGCGTGTGATCTGGGTTACTCATCCGCTAATCTAGGATGAGAACGTAGGACATGCAACTATCGAACTCGGGGGGTATCCCGAGGAGGAAGGGAGGGTCCGTCCATGGACCTGTCGAACCAGAGCGCGATCGTCACCGGCGGGGCCTCGGGCCTCGGCCACGCCACCGCCCGCCGCCTGGCGGACGCGGGCGCCGCCGTCGTGGTGGTGGACCTGCCGGACCGGGAGGGCGAGACCGTCCGCGCGGACGCTGTGGCCGCCCTCGGTCCCCGTGCGCGCTTCGTGACGGGCGACGTCACCGCCGAGGGCACCGCCCGGGAGGCTGTGGCCGCCGCGCTGGAGGCCGGGCCGCTGCGGGTGCTGGTCAACTGCGCCGGCGTGGCGACGCCGGGCAAGCTCGTGGGTCGCGACGGGCCGCTGTCCGCCGAGGTGCTGAGCCGGGTCCTGGCGATCAACACGGTCGGCACCGTGGCGATGATGGCCCAGGCCGCCGCCGCGATGAAGACGCAGGAGCCGCTCGGCGAGGACCGCGGCGTCATCGTCAACACCGCGTCCGTGGCGGCCTACGACGGGCAGATCGGCCAGATCGCGTACTCCGCCTCCAAGGGCGCCGTGGTCGCGCTGACCCTGCCCGCGGCCCGCGAGCTCGCCTCCTCGCAGATCCGCGTGGTCACGATCGCCCCCGGTCTGATGGAGACGCCCATGATGGCCGGCCTGCCCGAGGCCGCCCGCGAGGCGCTGTCCACCAAGACCCCGCATCCGGCCCGGCTCGGCCGACCCGAGGACTACGCGCTGCTCGTCGAGCAGATCGTGTCCAACCCGTTCCTGAACGGCGAGGTCATCCGGCTCGACGGCGCCGTGCGCCTCGAGCCCCGCTGAGCCGGACGGTCCGGAGGCCGGGGAGCGCGTCAGGAGGAGGTGTGCTCCGCCGTCGCGGGCGTGCCGGCGTCGAGGCCGTCGACCTGGAAGTCGCCGGCCTCGGCGCGGAACCGGCCGAGGACGTCGATGAGGGTGTCCACGTCCGCCGGATCGAAGCCGGAACGGCCGAAGACCTCGGCGTTGAGCGTCTCCGTGGCGGCGACGGCGACGCGCCGGCCCTCGTCCGTGAGGGCGAGCACGAGCGCGCGGCGGTCCGACTCGTGGGGTGTGCGCTCCACCAGCCCGGCGGCCTCGAGCCGGTCCACCGCATTGGTCACCGAGGTGGGGTGGACCTGCAGGAGCGCGGACGCCTTGGACATCCGCATCCGCTTCTCGCGCGAGAAGTTCAGCAGCGCCAGGAGCTCGTACCGCGCGAAGGTGAGCCCGTAGGGCTTGAGCGCGGCCTGCGTCCGACCCAGCAGGATCTGCTGGGCTCGCATGATCGAGGTGATGGCGGCCATCGGGCGGGCGACGTCACCCCATCCGTGACGCTCCCAGTTCCGGGCGGCCTCCCGGATGGGGTCCTGGGCGAGGGGTGGCTTCTTCATGGCGCTCCAGACTAGCGGCGCACCGGGGGTCCCCCGCCACCGCCGGACACGGACGGGGCGGTGGCGGGGAACGGCCGGTCAGCGCTGCAGGTCCAGGTCCTCCTCCCGGAACTCGGTGCCGTAGCCGTCCGGGGCGGCGCCCGTCTGGGCGCGCTCGACCTCGGCCTTGCGCAGCTCCACGCGGCGGATCTTGCCCGAGATGGTCTTCGGCAGTTCGAGGAACTCGATGCGGCGGATGCGCTTGTACGGGGGCAGCTGGGTGAGCGTGAACTGCAGGATCGCCCGGGCGGTCTCCGCGGTGGGCTCGTGGCCCGGGGCGAGGGTGACGAAGGCCTTCGGCACGGCCAGGCGCAGCTCGTCCGGGGTGGGGACGATCGCGCCCTCCATCACGGCCGGGTGCTTGACCAGCACCGACTCCAGCTCGAACGGGGACACCTTGTAGTCCGAGGACTTGAAGACGTCGTCCGCGCGGCCCACATAGGTCAGCACGCCGTTCTCGTCGCGGCGGGCGATGTCGCCGGTGTGGAAGACGCCGTCGCGGAACACCTCGTCCGTCTTCTCCTGGTTGCCGTAGTAGGACTTCAGCAGGCCCACCGGACGCGGGTCGAGGCGCAGGCAGATCTCGCCCTCCTCGGCCTCCTGGCCCGTGAGCGGGTCGATCAGGGTGACGTCCATGCCGGGCAGTGGGCGGCCCATCGCGCCGATGACGACCTTCTGGCCGGGGGTGTTGGCGACCTGCAGGGTGGTCTCGGTCATGCCGAAGCCGTCGCGGATCGTGGTGCCCCACGCCTTGTGCACCTGGTCGATCACCTCCGCGTTGAGCGGCTCGCCCGCGGAGATGGTCTTGGTCGGCGGGGTCGTCAGCTGCGCCAGGTCCGCCTTGATGAGCATGCGCCACACGGTGGGCGGGGCGCAGAAGCTCGTGACGCCGTAGCGCGCCATGTTGGCCATCAGGGCCGCGGGGTCGAACTTGCGGGCGTTGTGCACGAAGATCGTGGCCTCCGCGATCCACGGGGCGAAGAAGTTGGACCACGCGTGCTTGGCCCAGCCCGGGGAGGCCACGTTGAGGTGCACGTCGCCCGGCTGCAGACCGATCCAGTAGAGCGTCGTGAGGTGGCCGACCGGGTACGAGGTGTGGGTGTGCTCCACGAGCTTCGGCTTCGAAGTGGTGCCCGAGGTGAAGTAGAAGAGCAGCGTCTCGTCCGCGGGGGTCGGCTCGGCCGGGGCCAGCTCGGTGGCGGCGTCGGCGGCGTCGTCGTAGGAGAGCACGGCGTGGCCGGCGACCTCGGGGGCGCGGCGCGCCGGGCCCTCCGCGAAGACGCCCGGCACGTGCACCAGGTGCAGGCCCTCGCCGACGCCGGCGAACTTGGCCAGGTCCTCGGCGCCGGCCACGGCCCACGCGGCGCCGGCGCGCGTCACGCGGTCCTCGAGGTCCCCGGAGGTCATCTGCGTGGTGGTGGGCACCATGACCACCCGCAGCTTGATGCAGGCGAGCATGAACTCCCACAGCTCCACCTGGTTGTTCAGCATCAGGATGAGGCGGTCGCCGCGGCGCAGGCCCTGCGCGGCGAGCCAGTTCGCCACCCGGTTGGAGGCCGCGGAGAGCTCGGCGAAGGTGCGTTCGGTGCTGCGCCCGTCGTCCTCGGCGATGATCAGCGCCGGCACGTCCGCGCGGGCCGGGTCCTGGGCCAGGCGGTCGAACCAGTCGAAGCCGAAGTTGAAGTGCTCGAAGCGGGGCCACTCGAACTCGGCGCGGGCGCGCTCATAGTCGGTCTGGCACTCGACCAGCAGGTTGCGGGCCGCGCGGAACACCTCCGTCGGCGACGGGGCGGCGACGGCGGTGGGGTCCTGGACGGTCATGGGTCCCTCCTCGGGATGGCTGCTGAACGGATCCTTGGCCGGGGGCCTGTGATCTGGAACACTACTGGCAGACCTGGATAGTTGGAAGTCCTACAGTCGGATTCGCGGCGAAACCGCCCGCCGTCGTCGGACCGCCCCCGAAGGAGAGCCATGACCGCCATCGCCGACCGCCCCGTCCCCGCCTCCGGCGCGCCCGCCGTCACCCCCGGCCTGCCCCACGTGGACCTGCTGCGCCTGCGGGACCGCCTCGAGCCGGCCGAGCGTGCCCGGCTCGACGCGATCGAGGACCACCTCCAGACCCGCGTGCGGCCGCACCTGACCCGCTACTGGGACGCCGAGGAGTTCGCGTTCGACCTGCTGCCGGGCCTGGCCGAGCTGGGTCTGGGGCGCCTCGTCCTGGACGGCTCGTCCTCGCTGTTCCAGCAGCTCGTGCACGCGGAGATCGCCCGCGTGGACCTGTCCCTGTCCGCCCTCGTGGGCATCCACAACGAGCTCAACCTCGGCATGATCGCCGGCCTGGGCTCGGAGCGGCAGAAGGCCACGTGGCAGGGGCGCCTCGAATCCTTCGACGCCCTGGGCGCGTTCTGCCTCACCGAGCCGGACCACGGCTCGGACATCGCCGGCGGCCTCGCCACCACCGCCACCCGCGACGGCGATGAGTGGGTCATCCGCGGCGCCAAGCGCTGGATCGGGGCCGGCACGATCGCCGACGTCGCGCTCGTCTGGGCGCGCGACACCGCCGACGGCGAGATCAAGGGCTTCGTGGTGCCCACCGACACCCCCGGCTACGAGGCCACCAAGATCAGCGGGAAGATGGGCCTGCGGATCATGCAGAACGCGGACATCACCCTGGACGTGCGCCTGCCTGCGGATGCGATCCTGCCCGGCGCCACCACCTTCGCCGCCACCCGCGCCCTGCTGCGCGACTCGCGCATGTGGGTCGGCTGGCAGGGCGTCGGCGCGCAGATGGGCGTGCTGGACGTGCTGCGCTCCTACGCGCTGCGGCGGGAGCAGTTCGGCCGCCCGCTGGCCGCGTTCCAGCTGATCCAGGCCCAGATCGCCGAGGTCGCCGGCAACCTGGCCGCCTCCGCCGGGATGATGCTCCAGGTGGACGCCCTGCGGCAGGAGGGGCGGATGGAGATGATGCACGCGGCGATGGCCAAGGCCACCTCGACCCGGCTGGCCCGGTCCTCGGCGGCGCTCGCCCGCGACGCCCTCGGCGGCAACGGCCTGCTCACGGAGCACGAGATCGCCAAGATCATGGGGGACGTGGAGGCCATCTACTCCTACGAGGGCTCCTACGGCATGAACACCCTGATCGTGGGGCGGGCCCTCACCGGCGTCTCGGCCTTCGTGTGAGCCCCACGTCCCGCAGGTCCTGGATCAGCGGGCGGTGGGCGATGAGCAGCAGCACGCCGGCCACCGGGATGACCACCTCGAAGCCCAGCCAGAGGTAGCCGGCCGCGCCCGCCACCCCGCCCAGGAAGAACAGGGCCACGAGCAGCGCCAGCAGTCCCACGCGCCGCGGTTCCCCGACGACGGGGGCCGCGGCCCCGGGCGCGTTGCGGTACAGGATCTTGCCGAGCTCGACGCCGATGTCCGTGACCATGCCCGTCACGTGCGTGGTGCGGATCGGCCACGCCCCGATGCGGGTGATCAGCGCGTTCTGCAGGCCCATGGTGAAGCACAGCACGGCCACCACGACGAGCGGCCGGTGCGCATCGCGGACGTGCTCGGCGAGCAGGCCGAACACCAGCATGCCGACGCCCTCGAGCAGGAGGATGTTGGCGTACCGCGACCGGAGGCCGTTGACCCGGCCCCAGTTGAACACCAGCGCGCAGACGACCGCGCCCAGGATGAACATGGCCAGCGCGAG
Organism: Micrococcus sp. R8502A1; assembly: GCF_006704135.1. Lineage (NCBI taxonomy): Bacteria > Bacillati > Actinomycetota > Actinomycetes > Micrococcales > Micrococcaceae > Micrococcus > Micrococcus sp. R8502A1. The sequence continues at coordinate 1,040 of NZ_VIGS01000038.1, read as the reverse complement.
CAGGCCCGTGCCGACCAGACCCGGGGCGTGGAGGACCGCCGCGTCCGCCATGGACGCCACGATCCCCGTCATGTGGGACGTGTACGTGGCCACGGCGACGAAGCCCACGGAGTTGAGGATCCCCGCGATCGCGGTCAGCACCAGCGCCAGGTGGGTGTTGCGGCGCACGGTGCGCTCGGGGGCGCACAGGTTGAGCACCCCGCCACCCTACGACCGGACGCCGCCGTCGGCGCCGACGCGGGAGGCGCCGTCGTCGACGCCTCCCTCACCGTGCCCGGGCTCAGTAGCTGGAGTAGCCGTCCTCCGACAGGGTGTGCTTCTCGTCGCCGGTGATGGCGGGGTTGAACACCGAGATCAGGTGCATGTCCTCGGTGCCGCCGCGCAGGTCGTGCGGCTCGTGGTCCGGCAGGACGTAGATGACACCCGGCGTGATCTCGTGGACGGTGCCGTCCGGCTCCACCACGGAGCCGTTGCCCGCGATGCAGTAACAGGCCTCCTGGTGGTTGCGGTACTGGAGCTTCGAGGACGATCCGGCGCGCACGATCGTGTGGGCGACGGCGAAGCCCATCTCGTCCTTCGCGGTGATGAGGCGTTCGGAGGTGCCTCCGCCCCACTCGACCTTCTCGACGTCGTTCCGGCTGCGGGTGTACATGGCGTTCCTTTCGGCGAGCTCTGTGGGTCGGGCAAGGGGCCGTAGCCCTGGCTCCATCGTAGGGATGCCCGTCTCAGACTGTGAGGGGCAACACGTGAGGGCTCGTATGGGATGAAATAGTCCAGATCCACTATGATGTGTATCACACCTGGCATACGCTTCATCTTGACCCATGCGGCCCGGAGATGGAGGAGACGCAATGGCAACGCAGGCGAGGGATGGCCGGTTCTCCAATGAGGTGTTGCCCCAAGACGAGAGGCCTAGGGCGTGTCTGAGAATAGATGCACGAGTCAGCTGAGACCCTGGGGACATGTCCCGGTTCCAGATGCTCTCCGACGCCCAATGGGAGTTGATCGCCCCGATGCTCCCGACCCGGACCGGCCGCGCC
>NZ_VIGS01000117.1:0-434 GCF_006704135.1 Micrococcus sp. R8502A1 | reverse complement strand
ACCTCACGGGACTCGAGCAGCTCGATCACCGACTCCTCGGAGGGCTCCTGGGCCGTCCACAGCCCCGGCTCGTCCTCGATCAGATGCTTGATCGTCTCCAGGGAGTCACCCTTGGTGTGCCCGATCAACCCCACGGGGCCGCGCTTGATCCAGCCGGAGGCATACAGGCCGGGGACGGGGGCGCCGTCCGCGTCGAGCACGCGGCCCTGCGCGTTCGGGATCACACCGCGCACCTCATCGAACTCCACCCCCTCCACGGGCGAACCGAAATACCCCACCGCCCGGTACACCGCCTGCACCGGGTAGTCCACGGTCTCCCCCGTCGGACGGACCCCACCGGAACCGTCCAACTCCATCCGGCGCATCCGCAGGCCGTCCACCCGGCCGTCGCCGTCCTCGTCCAGGAACTCCTCCGGGGCCTGCAGGAAATGCAG
>NZ_VIGS01000037.1:0-22662 GCF_006704135.1 Micrococcus sp. R8502A1 | reverse complement strand
CTTACCCCATCTATTTAAACTTTGTATATCGCTCGAAATACCGCATCGGGTTATGTGTTGTGAAAATGGCGAGCCACTGGTGGTCTCCCCTTATCCGATCGTCGGCCGCGTCATATGTGTATAGGCGACAGCCCCCGCCCCGCTCAGCGACGTGATGCCCACGGTGCTGGTGCTGGACTTCGGCGCCCAGTACGCGCAGCTCATCGCGCGTCGTGTGCGCGAGGCCAACGTCTACTCCGAGGTCGTGCCCGCCTCCACCCCGGCGGCGCAGATCCTGGAGCGTAAGCCCGCGGCGCTGATCCTCTCGGGCGGGCCGTCGTCGGTGTACGAGCCCGGCGCCCCGCAGCTGGACCCGGCGCTGCTCGAGGCCGGGGTGCCCGTGCTGGGCCTGTGCTACGGCTTCCAGTCGATCGCGCACGCTCTCGGCGGCACCGTGGCCAAGACCGGCACCCGGGAGTACGGCTCCACCCGCCTGGACTCGGTGGATGCCGACTCCGTGCTGTTCGCGGACCAGGACCTCGAGCAGGTCGTGTGGATGTCCCACGGGGACGCCGTGACGCAGGCGCCCGAGGGCTTCGCCGTGACGGCCTCCACCGCGGGCGCCCCCGTCGCCGCGTTCGAGGACCGCGAGCGCCGCATCTACGGCGTGCAGTGGCATCCCGAGGTGGGCCACTCCTCCCGCGGCCAGCGGGTGCTCGAGAAGTTCCTGCACGTGGGTGCGGGCCTGGGCGCGGACTGGACGGCCAGCGGCGTGATCGAGGAGCAGGTCGAGCGCATCCGCGAGCAGATCGGGGACAAGCGGGCCATCTGCGGCCTGTCCGGCGGCGTGGACTCCGCCGTGGCCGCGGCCCTCGTGCAGCGCGCCATCGGCGACCGCCTCACCTGCGTCTACGTGGACCACGGCCTCATGCGCGAGGGCGAGTCCGCCGAGATCGAGCAGGCCTTCGGCGAGGCCCACGGCGGCGCCCGCCTCGTGATGGTGGACGCGCGCGAGGACTTCCTGTCCGCGCTGGCCGGCGTCACCGACCCCGAGGCCAAGCGCAAGATCATCGGGGAGCGGTTCATCCGCACCTTCGAGAAGGCGCAGGCGGACATCGTCCTCGAGTCCGAGCACGACCCGGACGCCACCGAGGTCCGCTTCCTCGTGCAGGGCACGCTCTACCCGGACGTCGTCGAGTCCGGCGGCGGGGACGGGGCGGCCAACATCAAGTCCCACCACAACGTGGGCGGCCTGCCGGACGACATCGAGTTCGAGCTGTGCGAGCCGCTGCGCGAGCTGTTCAAGGACGAGGTCCGCGCCGTGGGCGCCGAGCTCGGCCTGCCCGAGGGCATCGTGCACCGCCAGCCGTTCCCGGGCCCGGGTCTGGGCATCCGCATCATCGGCGAGGTCACCCAGGAGCGCCTGGACCTGCTGCGCCGCGCGGACGCGATCGTGCGCGCCGAGCTCACCGCGGCCGGGCTGGACCGCCAGATCTGGCAGTGCCCGGTGGTGCTGCTCGCGGACGTGCGCTCCGTGGGCGTGCAGGGTGACGGCCGGACCTACGGCCACCCGGTCGTCCTGCGCCCCGTCACCAGCGAGGACGCCATGACGGCGGACTGGGCACGGATCCCGGACGACGTCCTGTCCCGCATCTCGAACCGCATCACCAACGAGGTCGACGGCGTCAACCGGGTCGTGCTCGACGTGACCAGCAAGCCGCCGGGCACCATCGAGTGGGAGTGAGCGGCGCGTCCGGCGCCGCATCCGGCCGCCCCTGACCGGGGCGGCCGTCCGCACGAAGACCGCCTGGACCCAGGCGACGGAGGAAGGACCGCACGCACGTGACCGAGCAGGAGTTCCCGCGCCTGGCCCGCGCCCGCGCCGCCGCACGCCCCGACGAGGGGCAGACCCGCCCCGACCCGGCCGCCTGGGTGTCCTCCCTGGGCTCGGGTGCCGAGAACGACACGATGCTGCGGTTCGCGCCCTCGGCGGCCAACAGCATCGACCTCACGGAGGCGAACTCCTCCGGCGTCTCGCAGCTGCTGCTGGGGCGGCGCACCCGCCTGTCCACCCTGCTGCCGGCCGGCCCGGTGCTGGACGCGGCGCACGAGGTCTCCCTCGGCCTGCGCGCCAAGGTCCGCGAGCTGGCGGAGGAACGCGGCATCGACGTCGGGGCGCTCGCCGTGGGCGTGGCCACGTGGACGGCTGAGGAGGACGGCCGGCGGGAGCGCCGCTCCGCCCCCGTGCTGCTGGCCCGCGTGGCCCTGACGGTGCGCCGCGGCGCCCGGGGCCGGGACGAGCTGGAGGTCCAGATCACCGAGCCGGCCCGCCTGAACCCGGCGCTCGTGCGGAATCTGCGCCGGCACCACGGCATCGCCCTGGACCCCGAGGCGTACCAGCAGGCCGCCTACGCCACGGCGCGCCTCGAGCCCGCCCCCGCGTTCGCCCGCCTGCGCGAGGAGACCGCCGCGATCGCGGACCTGCACATCGAGGACTGCCTGCTCGTCTCCACGTTCGCGGACCTCGGCGAGACCGCCTCGCTGCCCGCCTCCCTCGAGGATCTGCCGGTCGTGCAGGCCCTGTACGACGCCGGCACCGGCATGGTGCCGCGCCCGCCGGCGCTGCAGCCCACGGGCGCGCCCGCGGAGGACGACGTCGCCCCGGCCGACGAGCGCCTCGTCGTCGACGTCGACGCCGCCCAGGCGCGCGTGCTCGAGCACGCCGCGGCGGGGGACTCCCTCGTGGTGGCGGCCGCCCCCGGCACCGGGCAGACCCAGACCGCCGCCGCCCTGGCCGCGCGCCTGGCCTGGGAGGGCCGGCGCGTGCTGGTCGTGGCCGAGCGCTCCGCCGCCCTGGCCGACGTGCTCGACCGCCTCGAGGAGGCGGACCTGCGCTCGATCGCGCTGGATGTGCCCGCCAACGCGGACCCCGAGCTGCTCCGCCGCCAGCTCGTGCAGGCCGTCCTGCGCTCCGAGCGGGCCGTGGACCCCGACACCGCCCGGGACGAGGCCGCGCTGACCGAACGGCGGCGCCGGCTGCAGGAGCACGTCGGCTCGCTGCACCACGTCCGCCCCCGCTGGGGCTGCTCGCCGTTCCAGGCGATGCAGGCCCTGGCCGCCCTGACCGGGCTCGAGACGCCGCCGGCCACCACCGTGCGCCTCAAGCGCTCCGTGCTGGACTCCACCGTGAACCGGCAGGCCGTGGGTGAGCAGCTCGTGCGCGCCGGGGAGCTCGGCGCGTTCTCGGCCGCCGCCACCGAGAGCCGCTGGTTCGGCGCCCGCGTGCGCAACGTGCAGGAGACCGAGGCCGCCTCGGAGCTGGCCGACGAGCTGGCGGCGGCCCTGCACACCACCCGACGCGCCGTGGACACCGCCGCCGCCCAGGCCGGCCTGCGCCCCGAGCGCACGGTGGCCGGCTGGGCGGAGCAGGCGGACCTCTACCGCCGCGTGGCCCGCACCCTCACCGAGTTCACCCCCGAGGTGTTCTCCCTCGACGTGCCCCAGCTGGTCGCGGCGACCGCCACCAGCTCGTGGCGGCGCCTCCACCTGGTCGAGATGTCCTCGGTGGCCCGGTCCCGCCTGCGCCGCGCGGCCAAGGACGCGGTCCGCCCGGGCGTGCAGCCCACGGACCTGCACGGCGCCCTCGTGGACGCCGCCGCCGTCCTGGAGGACTGGAACCGCCACGCCGCCGAGCCGGGCACGCCCCCGCAGGTGCCGGACCAGGGCGAGCACGTGATGGGCCACGTCGGCCAGGTGCGCGAGCACCTGCGCCGGCTCGAGGGCGTCCTCGCCCCCGAGGCCGTGGCCGAGGGGCCGCTGGACGAGCGCGACGTGGACGACCTCGTGGCCGCCGTCGACGGGCTCGTGGCGGACCGCGACACCCTGGCCACGCTGCCCGAGCGCACCCTCGTGCTGGACAGCCTGCGCGACCACGGCCTGGCGGAGCTGCTCGAGGACCTGCGCGAGCGGGAAGTGCCCACCGAGGCCCTGACCGCCGAGCTCGAGCTCGCGTGGTGGCAGTCCGCCCTCGAGGCGATGATCTCCGGGGACGACTTCCTCGCCATGATGAGCGGGGCGGACCTGACCGAGGTCGAGCGCGGGTTCCGCGACCTGGACCGCGCCCATCTCGAGCGCGGCGGCGCCCGGCTCTCCGCCGCGTTGGCCGCGCGCTGGCGGGAGGCGCTGCGCACCTATCGCGCGGACGCGGCCGTGCTGCGCACCCTGCTCAAGCAGGGCAGCCCCACGGTCGAGTCCCTGGCCACGATCACCCCCGAGCTCCTGCAGCCGCTCGTGCCGGTGGTCACCACCTCGCCCATGGCCCTGTCCGAGTTCCCCCCGGAGTGGCGCGCCGACGTCGTCGTGCTGCTGGAGGCCGACGCGACCGCCCTGGCCACCGCGATGGGCGCGCTCACCCGCGCGCCCCAGGTGGTGGCCCTCGGCGACCCGGTGATCGGGCGCCCGCAGTCGTTCCAGGTCTCCGTGGACCCGACGGCGACCGCCGGGCCCCTGCGCCCGCTGCGCTCGGCCCACGACGCGCTGGACGAGGTGCTGCCCACCCTGCCGCTGCGCACCGTGCACCGTCCCCTCGAGCGGCGCCTGGTGCGCCTGCTCTCCGCGCTCGCCTATGACGGCGCCCTGGACGCGCTGCCCACCGCGGGCGAGGCCACCGGCCGGGATCGTGCCGTCACGGCCGAGTACCTGCCCGAGGGCACCGGCATCCCGATGACCGGCGGCGACGTGGTCGAGTCCACGAACGCCGAGGTCGCCCGCACCGTGGAGCGCGTGTTCGAGCACATCCGCGACCGGCCCGACCAGTCCCTGGCCGTGGTCACGGTGTCCGAGCAGCACGCCCGCCGCGTGGCCGCCGCCGTGCAGGCCACGGCCGCGCAGGCGCCGTGGGCCCACGAGTTCCTCGCCCGCGGCCGCGGCGAGGACGCCGCCGAGGCCGAGCCGTTCGTGATCGTGCCGGTCGTGCGCGCCGCCTCCGTGGTGCGCGACGCCGTGATCCTCACCCCCGGCTACGGCCGCACCCCGCACGGGCGCGTGGTGCACCACTTCGGCGCCTTCTCCGACCCGGACGGCGAGCGCATGGTCACGGTCGCGCTCACCCGCGCCCGCCGGCGCCTGCACCTCGTCTCCGCGCTGCGCGCCGCGGACCTGGACGAGGACCGGCTCGACGGCGGCGCCCTCTGGTTCCTGCGGCTGCTCGAGGCCTACCTGGGCGACGACGCCGCGGACCCGGTGGGCACGGTGGGCGATCCGCTGCTGGCCGATCTGCGCGACCGGCTCGAGGAGCACGGCGCCCGCGTCCTGCCCCGCTACGCCGGCGTCATGGACCTGGCCGTGCTCGATCCGCGCGCGGACGAGGCGCCCCGTCCGCTGGCCCTGGCCGGCGACGGCGGCGAGGTGTACCGCGCCCTCACGGTGCGGCAGCGCTCGCGGACCCTGCCCGAGGGGCTCGAGGCCCGCGGCTGGGAGCCCCGGACCCTGTGGGCGATCGACGTGTTCGCGGACCCGGAGTCCGTGGCCCGCGAGCTGGCCGACCGGCTGGGCGTGGAGCCGGCGGACGAGACGGACGAGACCGACGACGATGTCCGCTGACGGCGCGCCGCGCCGCCGCGGCCCGCGCCGGGCGGACGCCCCGGGCACCGGCCCGGCAGCCGCCGACGGCCGCGAGCCGCGCCTGCCCGAGATGCCCCGGCTGAGCGGGCAGGCCGGGACGTCGCCGGCGACCGCACCGACCGGGGACAGGGCCGGGGTCGAGACCGGTGCGGCCGAGGCCGAGCGTGACCGCTGGCTGCGCGAGCAGCGCCCGCCCCACTGGGGCTGAGCCGGCCCGGTGCGGCCGGGTCAGTCCGCGGCGGCGGAGGACGAGGACGACGTCGACGACGTCGAGGACCCGGCGGCCGAGTCCGAGGTCGATCCGCCGGCCGAGCCGGTGCCCCCGGTGCCGGAGCGCGAGTCGGTCCGGTAGAACCCGGAGCCCTTGAAGCTCACGCCGACCGAGCCGTACTGCTTGCGCAGGACGCCGCCGCACGCGGGGCACTCGGTGAGGGCGTCGTCGGTGAAGGCCTGGACGACGTCGAAGGCGTGGCCGCAGTCCTTGCAGCGGTAGGCGTAGGTGGGCATGCTCAGCTCCAGCTCGCTCGGGGCGCGCCGGGGCGCGCGGTTCTGGGGGGATCCGACCCCCGATGCTACTCCGCGCCGCGGGCCGGGCTCAGACCCAGCGCATCCCGGCCGCGGTGACGACGCCGTCCACGGGCCGGTCCGTGGGCTCGGCAGGGATGGCGCCTGCCGGCAGCAGCTCGTCCTCGAACACGAGGGCCACGGTCGGCACGCTCCGCGGCAGCTCGGCGAGGAAGCGGTCGTAGTAGCCCCCGCCCTGGCCCAGGCGCATCCCGTCCTCGGCCACCGCGAGCGCCGGCATGACCACCGCGGTCGCCGCCGCCAGCGCGTCGGTCCCGAGCCGTTCGCCCACGGGCTCGTCCACGGGGGCGTTCGCGGCGCGCGCCGTCGCGACGCCCGGGTGCCAGGAGGCCCAGCTCAGGCGTCGTTCCGGCTCGATCACGGGGACGAGCACCCGCGCCCCCGCGGCCAGCAGGCGGGCGCGCAGCCCACCGGTGTCCGGCTCGGTGGCCATCGGCAGCACGGTGGCCACCACCGGGGCGGTCCCGTCCGCGGTCGCCGCGGCCACGCGCGGGCCCAGCCACGCCCACAGGTGCTCGACGGCGGCCGCGGACTCGGCGGCGCGGCGCGCAGGGGAGCGGTCGCGGCGGGCGGTGCGCAGGCGCGCACGCAGGGCGGCCTTGGCGTCCACGACGTCGTCGACGCCGGCGACGGGGCCCGTGGCGGCGGGCTCGGGCACGGGAGGGGGAGTGCGCATGTCCCCATGATGCCCGCCGCACCGGTGCCGCGCCCGGCCGCGCATAGGATCGACGCCATGTCCTGGCAGCGTTCCCCCTGGCCCGTGACCCTGCGGCACGGCACCCTCGCCCTGCGGCCGCTGCGGCGGCGGGACCGGGAGGCGTGGGAGGAGCAGCGGGCGCACAACCGGGAGTGGCTGACGCCGTGGGACGCGACGAGCCCCGTGCCGGGCGCGGGTCCGGCGTCGTTCGGGCAGATGGTCCGCTGGCACGGCCGCCAGGGCCGGGACGGCAGCGCCTACACGTGGGGCATGGCCCTCGACGACGACCGCCCGGACCGGGACCGCCTGGTGGGGCTGCTGTCCCTGGGCGGGATCCAGTACGGCTCGGTGCTCTCCGGCTCGATCGGCTACTGGATCGACCGTCGCGAGGCCGGCCGGGGGCTGACCCCGACGGCCGTGGCCATGGCGACGGACTGGGCGTTCCGCAGCGCCGGTCTGCACCGGGTCGAGGTCAACATCCGCCCGGAGAACGCGGCCAGCCTGCGGGTCGTGGCGAAGCTCGGCCTGCGCGACGAGGGCCTGCGGCGCGCGTACCTGCACGTGGACGGCGCCTGGCGGGACCACCGGACGTTCGCGGTGACCGCCGAGGAGGTCCCCGACGGCCTGCTGGCCCGGTGGCTGGCCTCCCGGCCGCGCCCCTGAGCGGTCGACGGGACACGCCGAGTGCGGACACGCCGCGATGGCCGGACCGGTCCGCCCCCGGCGCTAGGCTGACCGCATGGACGAGACCACCGCGCCGACGAGGGCCGTGCAGGCCGCGCTCGACGCGCTGGCCGACGCCCGGGTGAGCGCGTCGCTGGTCATCGTGGCCCTCGTGGCCTTCCTGGCCTGGCGGCTCGTGCTGCGCCGCCATCGTCTCGCGTCCGCCCCCGCCCGCCCGTCGATGCCGAGGTCCTTCATGCACCGCCTGCAGAGCTCGCCCGCCGTCCGTGCCTTGACCGCCCGGTTCTCGGGCCGCCTGAGCGCCGCCGCCGACGCGGCGCGCACCGCCCGCGGCCGGACCGGCCTGCACATCCGGTGGGGGCGCACGGCGCTGTTCCTCGCCGCCCTCGTGGCCCTGCTCGTGTTCCTCGTGGCCGGGCTCGCCGCGGCGTTCGGCGCGGGCACGCTGTCCCTGGCCGGCTGGTCGCTCCTGTTCGCCGTGGCCGGGCTGGCCGGACTGCGGGCCCTCGCGGTCCGCGACCGCACCCGTCGCGCCCGGCCCGCCGCCGTCGTCGTCCCGGCGCGCCCCGCCGCCCCTGCGGCCGAGGAGCGGCAGGCCCCGGCGGCGGACCCCGAGCGGGACCGCCGCGTGCTGGAGACCGTGCTGGCCTTCGAGACCGAGGCGCCGCGCCCGGCCGCCGCGCCCGCCGCGCCCCGGGCCGAGCCCGTGGTGGTGACCGCCTCCGCCGCCGCCCCCGCAGCGGACCGCGCCGTGACCATCCCCACGGTGCCGCGCCCCACCTACCTGGACGCCCCGGAGATGGCCCGCCCCCTGCCGGCGCCGCTCGAGACCCCCGCCCCCACCGGCGCGGACACCCGGCCCCAGGACGCCGCGCGCACGGCGGACGATCAGATCAGCGCCGCCGCCGAGCAGGACATCGCCGCCCTGGACCTGGACAACGTCCTGGCGCGGCGCCGGGCCTGCTGAGCCCCGCCGGGCGGCCGCGCCCGTGAGCATCGACCGAGCCGCCGCGCGCCAGGCCGTCCGCGCGTCGGGCGAGCGCTGGCTGCGCACCCGAGCCGACGCCCTGCACCTGCAGCGGGGACGTCGGCTCGCGCGCGTCCTGGACCTGGACGTGATGACCGGACGCGCGGGCGACGCCCGCGTGCGCTCCCGCACCCTCGTCCTCGCCCGCGACCCCCGGCACCCCGCCGCCCCCGCCACGGCGTGCCCGCCCGTCCCGGGCGAGCGCGGGATCCTGGAGGACGGCACCCTGTGGTGGTGGGCCCCCGCCGACCCCGTCCTGCCAGGCCTCACGCTGACCGCCGACCCGGACGCGCTCGCGGCCCTGCTCGGCACGGCGCCGGGCCGGGCCCGCCTCACGTGGCGCGGCTACCGGCCGCGGGACCGCGCGGTCCTGGCCGTCGAGGCGACCGGCGACGACGGCGTCCTGGCCCGCACGTTCCTGAAGGTGCTCCCGCCCGCGCGCGCCGCACGGGTCGCCCGGCGGCAGGCCGCCGCGGGGGCGGCCGGGGTGCCGGTGCCCGCCGTCCGCGCGGCGCCGGAGCGCGGGGTGCTCCTGCTCGCGAGCGTGCCGGGCCTGCCCTGGCGGGCGCTGCTGGCCGGGCCCGAGGCCGCCGCGCTCGACCCCGCGCGGGTCGCCGCGCTGCTGGACCGGCTGCCGCCGGTGCCCGAGGAGCCTCCCGGCCCGGCGGGCCCCACGGCCGGGGCGGCCGGGGGCGCCGACGCGGACGACGGCGGACCCGCCGTCCTGCTCGAGCACGCCACGTGGGCCGCCGTCGTGCTGGACCCCGAAGCCCAGGACGAGGCCGCCGCCCGGGTGGAGCGGCTCCGCGCGGCGCTCGCGGCCGGGGACCCCGGCCCGCGCGTGCCCGTGCACGGCGACCTGCACCCGGGGAACCTGCACGTGGACGCGGCGGGGGAGCGGATCACCGGCGTGCTGGACGCCGACGACCTGGGCATGGGACACCGCGTGGACGACTGGGCCGTCCTGATCGCCCATCTCGAGGCGGGCGCCGTGGACCTCGGCGCCGGCGGCGCCGCGCTGCGCGCCGTGGCCGAGCGGTTCCGGCGCCACGCCCGCAGCGAGGTCGACGAGGTGGCGCTGGCCGCCCGCGTCGCGACCGTGCTCGCCGCCCTCGCGGCCCAGCCGACCGCGCCCCGCGCCGTGCGGTCCGCCCGCCGGGCCGCCGCCGACGCCGCCCTGGCCCGCGTCGGCCTCTGACCCGCGACGGCTGCCGCCACCGTCTGGCCGGGCCGTCGGGCCGGGCCACTCCCTCGAGCGGCGGTCAGTCCGCGCCGAGCCCCTCCCGGAGCGCGTCGAGCTCGTCCCGGACGCGCGCGGCGCCGTCGTGGTCCCCGAAGGCGGACAGGCACTGGTGCAGGCCCGTGAGCGCGCCGAGGCGCACGAGCGTGGAGTCGGTGGAGTCGCACACCAGGCGGAAGAGCGTCGCGGCCTGCTCGGGGCTGCCGTCCTCGGCCACCACGTAGGCGGCGAAGAGCTCGGCCTGCGCGGCGCCCTCGCGGTCCCCGGCGGCGGTGAACAGGTCGGCGGCCTGCAGCGCGGTGGCGATCGCCTCCGGCCCCCGCTCGAGCGACCACAGGGCACGGGCGCGGGTGTCCGTGTAGTCGGCCACCTGCCAGTCGGCGCCGGCGTCCCGCACGAGGGCGAGCGCCTCCTCGAGGAGGTCGAGGCCCTCCGCCTGGCCGGACTCGCACAGCAGGTACCCGTGCGCGTGCAGCGCGGCCGGCAGCACCGCCGGGTCCTCGTCCACCGCCTGGCGCGCGGCCGCGACCGCCCGCTCGAACAGGTCGAGGGCGGAGGGCCGGGTGCGTTCGTCGCGCTCGCGGTTCACGAGGGCGCCGGCGGCCAGGAGCGTGCGCGCGGCGTCCTCCCACTGGCCGTGGGCCTCGAACAGGCCGGCCGCCTCCCGCCACAGGGGCAGCGCGTTCTCGGCGCGGTCCTGGTCGTGGTGGGCGTGACCGAGGTCCACGAGGGCACGGGCCTGCTCGACGTCCCGGCCGTGGGTGGCCTCGCGGCGCACCAGCCGGGCGAGCAGGGGCTCGGCCTCGTCGGCGCGGCCGGCGAGCACGAGCTGGTGCGCCCACCAGTAGCTCAGGCTCGAGGCCTCCGGCGCCTCGGCCTTCTCCGCGTGCACGGAGGCCAGCTCCCACGCGGCCACGGCGACCTCCTCGTACCCGTCGAGGTCGCCGGCCACGCGCCCGGCCAGGGCCGCCGCGGAGGCGGCGCCGCGCCGCAGCCCGACCGAGGCCATCCGCTCCGCCGCCTCGAGCGCCAGGTCGAGGGCCGCCGTCGGACGGTCCAGCTCGTGGGCGGCGATCGCCCGCACCGTGGTGGCGGAGGCCAGGACGGCCCGGGCGGCGGGCAGCGCGGTGACGACGGCGGCCGCCGCGTCCGCCTCGGCGTGCTCGCCCCGCCACAGGTGCAGGCGGGCGAGCAGCAGATGCGCGCTGGACCACGAGCCGGTGGGCAGCAGGGCACCGGCCGCGCGCAGCCCGCCCAGGACGCCGATGACGCGGCGGGCCAGCTCGAGCGCGGCGTCCAGGTCCCCGGTGTGCACGCGGTGCACGGCCAGGGCCAGGGCGGCCTCGGGCAGGGCGGTGTCCCCGGGGTCCTCGCCGGGAGCGCCCGGCTCGTCCTCCACGACGCCGGCCAGCACCGCCGCCTCGACCGTGTCCGGATCACGCACGAGGGCGGCACCGAGCTGGGATTCGAGCCCGGCCTGCCGGGGCCGGCCGAGGTGGCGCAGCAGCGCCGCCCGGGCCTCCACCCAGCGGGTCAGGGCCGCCTCGTCCCCGACCTGGCCCGCGGCGACCGCGAGCGCCCGCAGCAGGGCGAGGCGGACGTCGTCCTGACCGGGCCCGAGCGCGGCCAGGCCGGAGTCGGCGAGGCGGGCGGACTCCCGGGGCTCGTCGCGCAGCGCGGCCTCGAGGGAGAGCTCCCACCAGCCGCGGGCGTCCAGGGCGGTCGGGGCGTCGGGCGCCGCGGTGACGCGGGCCTGCCGGAGCAGGGCGTGCACCCGGTCCAGGGCGGCGTCGACGGCCGGCTCCACGGGGCCGCCGGAGGTGTCGTCCCGGCAGGGCGGGTCCTGCGGGGTGTCCACGGGCGCTGCTCCTTCCGGGGGTGGGACGGGTGGTCCTCCAGCCTAGGGCGCGGGTCGGTGGGCCGTGCCGCTGTTCGCGGTGGGCGGTGCTCGTAGACTGGCCGGGCCCGCAGCGTCGCCCGCCGCGGGCCGTCCCACCGCCGCCAGGAGCCCGCAGCCATGAGCACCACCCCCGCCGCCCCGGATGCCGCCGGAGTGCACCCCGCCGGCCCGTTCCAGACGCGCGCCGGCGCCTACGCCCTGATCGTGGACGGCGGCCGCGTCCTGCTCAGCTCGTGGCAGGGGCCCGAGTTCCTGCAGTGGACGCTGCCCGGTGGCGGCATCGAGCTCGGCGAGAGCCCGGAGGAGGCGTGCCTGCGCGAGGTCTGGGAGGAGACCGGCCACACCGCCGAGCTCACGGGCCTGCTGGGCGTCACGACCGGGACGATCCCGGCGGAGAAGCGCCTGCGGGGCGAGCCGCTGCCGCTGCTCACCGTGCAGGTCCTCTACACCGCCCGCATCACGGGCGGCGTCCTGCGCCCTGAGGTCGGGGGATCCTCGACGGACGCGCGCTGGTTCGACCTCGCGGAGCTCAGCGGGCTGCGCACCGCCTCCTGGGTCACCGAGGCGCTCGCCCGTGCCGGGGTGGCCGCGTGAGCCGCCCCGCGGCCCTCGCCGCCTCCGCCCTCGTGCTGTCGCTGGCCCTGGGGGCGTGCGCGCCGCAGGCGGACGCCCCGCCGACGCCCTCGGCGTCAGGCGCGCCGATCACGGTCGTGCACGGCGGCGAGGGCCTGGAGGCCGCCGTCGCGGCGGTCCTGGCCCGTCACCTGCGCCTGCACGGCCACGCCGTGGCGGACGAGGACGGCGTCGCCGTGGAACAGCCCGCGTGGTCCGCCGCCGGCGGGGACACGGTCGCCGTCGTGGACACCCTGGCCCTGGCCGCCGCCGCCGACCCCGCAGCGGCGCTGCCGTCCCCGCCCACGCCGACGCCCACGCCGACGCCGACCGGGACGGAGGCCGGCACGTCCACGGGCACCGTGCCCACCCCCTCAGCCACCGCCTCCACCGCCGCCCCGAGCCCCACCGCGCTGCCCGTCGGCGACCCCGCGGCGGACGCCCCGGCGGCCGGGCGCGTCCTCGAGACGCTGCTCGCCGAGGAGACGGCCGCGGCGGGGACACCGCAGGACGAGGCCCCGGCGGCGCTGTCCTCGTCGGCGGGCGTGCTGCGCCTGACCGCGGTCGTCACCCAGACGACCGCGGCCCGGCTCGAGCTCGAGTCGATCACGGACCTCAACGGCCGGTGCGAGTCACTCACCGCCGTCGCACCCCCGCCCCTGACCGCCGCGGCGGATCCGGACGCGGCCACGGCCCTGCGCGCCCGCCTGGACCGGCTCGCCGGCTGCCGACCCGAGACCTGGCTGGCCGACACCGAGGACCCGAGCGCCGCCGTCGTCGCGGATGAGGCCCAGGTCGCGCTGCTGACCCGCACGGATCCGGAGATCGACGCGAACTCGCTCGTCCCGCTCGAGGACGACGGCCGCGTGCTCCCCGAGGGGCGGCTGACCGCCGTCGGCTCCGCCGCGACGCTGGACGACGACGCCGAACGGCGCATCGCCGAGGTGATGTCCGCCCTCGACGGCGACGGCCTGCGCGAGCTCGAACGGCTCACCACGGGCGACGACCCGCTTCCGGTCGCCGAGGCCGCGCAGTACTGGCTGGTGGACCACGGCCTGGAGGACGCGCCCGAGGACTGGTTCGTGCCCCGCGGCTCCTGGTTCTGAGCCCGCACGGGGGAGGGGTGCCGGCCCGCGTCGCACGAGCTCGACTGTGATGCACACCGCCCGGGGAGTGCCATGATGGGGGCATGCCGACCCCGCATCCCCGCCAGATCCGCCAGTCCGCCAAGCTGCTGAACGTCCGCTACGACGTGCGCGGCCCCATCCTGGAGGAGGCGCAGCGGATGGAGGCCGCGGGCCACCGGATCATGAGGCTGAACATCGGCAACCCGGCCCCGTTCGGCTTCGAGGCGCCGGACGCCGTCCTGGCGGCGATGCACCAGCACCTGCCCCACGCGCAGGGCTACTCGGACTCCAAGGGCATCTACTCGGCGCGCACCGCCGTCTCGCAGTACTACGAGTCCCGGGGCATCCGGGACATCGGCGTGGACGACGTGTTCATCGGCAACGGCGTGTCCGAGATGATCACGATGGTCCTGCAGGCCCTGGTCGACGACGGCGACGAGATCCTCGTCCCCTCGCCCGACTACCCGCTGTGGACCGGCGCCACCACCCTGGCCGGGGGCCGGGCGGTGCACTACCGCTGCGTCGAGGAGGAGGGCTGGGAGCCCGACCTCGAGCACATCGAGTCCCTCGTCACGGAGCGCACCAAGGGCATCGTCCTGATCAACCCGAACAACCCCACCGGCGCGGTCTACTCCCGCGCCGTGCTGCAGGGCATCGTGGACGTCGCCCGCCGCCACCACCTCGTCCTCATGGCGGACGAGATCTACGAGAAGATCACCTACGACGGCGCCCGCCACATCAACGCCGCCGGCCTGTCCGACGACGTGCTCACCCTGACGTTCTCCGGCCTGTCCAAGGCATACCGGGTGGCGGGCTACCGCTCCGGCTGGGTGGCCGTGTCCGGGCCGAAGCACCGGGCCGCCGACTTCCTCGAGGGCCTGACCCTGCTGGCCAACATGCGGATGTGCGCCAACGTGCCCGCGCAGCACGCCATCCAGGTGGCACTGGGCGGCTACCAGTCCATCAACGACCTCGTCCTGCCCGGCGGTCGGCTGCTCGAGCAGCGCAACCTCGCCCAGGACCGCCTGAACGCCATCCCCGGCGTGTCCGTGCAGCCGGCCCACGGCGCCCTCTACCTGTTCCCGCGGCTGGACCCGGAGGTCTACGCGATCGACGACGACGAGGCGTTCGTCATCGAGCTGCTGCGGGCGAAGAAGATCCTCGTCTCGCACGGCGGGGCGTTCAACTACCCGCACAGCGACCACTTCCGGCTCGTCACGCTGCCCAGCGTGAAGGACCTGAGCGTGGCCCTGGACCGCCTCGAGGACTTCCTCGAGGACTGGAGGGAGCGCCATGGCTGACACCCCGGCCACCGCGGCGGGCCGGCCCGCCCGTGCCACCGATTACGGCGTCTTGGACGCCCCCGCGCGGGAGCTGTTCGCCGCCCGCCGCGGGGACGAGGTCCGAGGCCCGGCCGACGTCGACGCCGCCGCGACGCCCGGCTACGGCGGGGACAAGGCGAAGGGCAAGAGGGACCTGGCCGCGCGCGGCCGGGCGCTCGCCGACCTGCAGGAGCTGCTGTTCGCCCAGTCGGTGCGCGACGCGCCCGTGGGGGAGGTGCCGTCCCTGCTGGTGATCCTGCAGGGAATGGACACCGCCGGCAAGGGCGGGATCATGCGCCACGTGATCGGGGCGATGGACCCGCAGGGCGTCCACCTGCACGCGTTCAAGGCGCCGACCCCGGAGGAGCGCGCCCACGACTTCCTGTGGCGCATCCGACCGCACCTGCCGCGGCCCGGCCTGGTCTCCGTGTTCGACCGCTCGCACTACGAGGACGTGCTCGTGCACCGCGTGCGCGGGCTCTCCCCGCTGGCCGAGGTAGAGGAGCGCTACGGGGCGATCCGCGAGTTCGAGGCGGCCGTGCGCGCCGCCGGGACGCGGATCATCAAGGTGATGCTGCGGATCTCGCCGGAGGAGCAGGCCGAGCGCCTGTTGGCCCGCCTGGACGACCCCACGAAGCACTGGAAGTTCAGCGAGGGCGACCTCGACGACCGCGCGTACTGGGACCAGTACACGGACGCGTACCGGATCGCGATCGAGCGGACGGACACCGAGGACGCGCCGTGGTTCATCGTGCCGGCGGACCGCAAGTGGTTCGCGCGGCTGGCGGTGCAGCAGCTGATCATCGAGACCCTGCAGGGGATGGGGCTGGACTGGCCGGAGGCGGACTTCGACGTCGCGGCGGCCCGCCGTCGCCTGCTGGCGGGCTGAGCGCCGCCGTCGTCGCGGTGGGTGGGGCAGTGGTGGTCGGACCTTGCCAGGCCCGGGGCCGCGGTGAGTGGATGGAGGAACACCGGGCGCCGCAGAGGCGTGCCGGACCCGATCCGAAAGGTGGACCCATGACTGAGAACGCTGTCCAGAACGCCCCGCTGACCGGCAAGACGGTCGCGTTCCTCGCGACCGACGGTGTCGAGCAGGTCGAGCTGACCTCCCCGTGGGAGGCCGTGATCGCCGCCGGCGCGACCCCCGTGCTCGTCTCCCCGAAGTCCGGCACCATCACCGCGATGAAGTCCGACTGGGAGCACGGCGAGTCCTTCGAGGTGAACACCACGGTGAAGGACGCCAAGGCCGAGGACTTCCACGGCCTCGTGATGCCGGGCGGCACCCTGAACGCGGACGCCCTGCGCATCGACACGGACGCCCAGGCGTTCGTGCGTGCCTTCTTCGAGCAGCACAAGCCGGTGGCGGCCATCTGCCACGCCCCGTGGACCCTGATCGAGGCCGGCGTCGTGGACGGTCGCCGTCTGACCAGCTACGCGTCCCTGGAGTCTGACCTGAAGAACGCGGGCGCCCAGTGGGTGGACGAGGAGGTCGTCGTGGACAACGGGCTGACCACCTCGCGCACCCCGGACGACCTCGACGCCTTCAACGCCAAGCTCGTGGAGGAGCTGGGCGAGGGCAAGCACGAGGACCAGACCGCCTGACCGACGTCGGGAGCAAGCCGCGTGGGGGCGGGGGCCGATGGCCCCCGCCCCCGCCGTTTCTCGACCGAAAGCGCCGCGGAGGCCGCCGTTTTTCGAACGAAAGCGCCCCGAAGGCCGCCGTTTCCCGAACGAAAGTGGGGGGCGTGGTCAGTCGACGTCGGGGGCGGCCTCGCCGCGCACCTGGTCGAGGCGGGCGCGGGCGCCGTCGAGCCAGGCCTGGCAACGGTCGGCCAGCGCCTCCCCGCGCTCCCACAGGGCCAGGGACTCCTCGAGGCCGGCGCCACCGGCCTCCAGCCTCCCCACGGTCTCCATCAGCTCGGCGCGCGCCTGCTCGTAGCTCATCCGGGCCACGTCCGAGACGTCCGCGGAGGTGAAGCCCTCCACGCCGCTGGGGCGGCCCGGGTCCTGCGTCTGCTCCATGCCCTGTTCACTCATGCCTGTCGTGTCCTCTCGTGGGATGGGGTCGGGGTGGGCCGATGCGTCGCGACGACGTCTGCGGCGATCCGCCCGACCGCCACGAGGATGTCGAGCCGGTCGTCCGGGGCGACCTGGTCCGCGTCGCGCACGACCTGTCCGGCGTGCTGGACCACGGCGTAGCCGCGGTCCAGGGTGCGCTGCGGGGACAGGGCGCGGACGCGGGCGCGCAGCTGCGTGAGTGCGTCCTCCTCGCGGACGAGCCGGTGGCCCAGGGCGGACCGGCCGCGCTCGCGCCACCGGTCCGTCTCCTCCTGCCGGGTGTCCACCATCACGTGCGGACGGGCCAGTACGGGCCGGGAGCGCAGGGCCGCGAGCCCCTCGGCCTCGGCGCGCACGCGGCGCTCGACGGCCGCGGCCAGCCGCAGGCGCGCGTCGGCGAGTCCCGCGGCCTCCTGGGCCGCGTCCGGGACGATCCGCTTGGCCGCGTCCGTGGGCGTGGAGGCGCGCAGGTCGGCGACGTCGTCGAGGACCGGGCGGTCCGCTTCGTGGCCGATCGCCGAGACGACGGGCGTGCGCGCCGCCGCCACGGCGCGCACCAGCGCCTCGTCTGAGAACGGCAGGATGACCTCCTCGAGCGCGCCGCCGCCGCGGGCGATGACGATGACGTCCACGGCCGGGTCGGCGTCGAGCTCGGCGAGGGCGGCGGCCACCTGACGAGGGGCCTCGGCGCCCTGCACGGCGACCTCACGGATCTCGAACTCGGCGGCGGGCCAGCGCAGCAGGGTGTTGCGCAGCACGTCCTTCTTCGCGTCCGAGTCGCGGCCGGTGATGAGCCCGATCCGGTGGGGGAGCAGGGGCAGGGGTCGTTTGCGCGCGGGGGAGGTCAGCCCCTCCTCGGCGAGGGCCCGGCGCAGCAGCTCCACGCGGGCCAGCAGATCGCCGAGGCCGACCGGTCGCATCTCCTGTACGTTCATGGACAGGCGCCCGGCCTTGAGCCAGAAGTTCGGCTTCACGCGCGCCACCACGCGGGAGCCCTGCTGGACGGTCCCGTCCAGGGTCGTGGCGACGTTCCGCCAGGCGGTGAGCGGCAGGGAGACCTCCTCCTCGAGGTCCCGCATGGTCATGTAGACGTTGCCGCGGTTGTTCTTGAACTCGATGAGCTGGCCCTCGATCCACGTGGCGGGCGCGCGCTCGATGTGGGCCTTGAGGTTCTCGGAGAACCGGCGCAGGGGCCACGGCCGCTCGGCGGAGGTCTCGCCCGCGCGGGCGGGCGCCGAGCCGGGCACGTCCGACGCCGCCGGGGCGCCCTCGGTCACGGGCTGGTCCATCCGGGTCCCTCCTGTCCGCGCCCGGTCCGCCCGGGCACGGGCCCACCGTACCGCCCTCGCCGGACGCGCAAGACGGCGCCCGGGCGTCCCCCGGACCCGCCGCCGGCCCGGTCGGGCGCTCAGACCGGGGAACGTCCGGCCAGGATCAGTACGCTCGACGGGGTCGGAACGGAACGGAAAGGACCTCATGCGCACCACCCTCAGCTTCCTCCTCGCAGCCCTGGCGGGCCTGCTGGCGGTGCTCGCGACGGCCGGTGCCCTCGTCGACGAGGCGACGCACCGCCCGGAGCTGCTGCGCGGGGTGACGGAGCAGGTCGCCGTGGACCCCGAGGTCCGCGCCGCCGTGCCGGGGGTGATCGACGACGTCGTGCACGACGCCATCCCCGAGCAGGTGCCGGGCCCGCTGGCCCAGGTGGCCGAGGACCTGCTGCGCCCGCTGGCCCAGCGTGTGGCGGACGACCCGCAGGTGGTGCAGGGCTGGTCCGACACCGCTGACGAGGCCCGGCGCGCCTGGCTCGCCCAGCTCGAGGACCCGCAGGGCGCGGACGAGCCCGGCTCGGGTGCGGACGTGACCATCCCGTTCGGTCCCGTAGCACAGTCCGGGATCACCGCCGCCCTGGGCGACATCGAACGTGACCTGCGCGAGGACCGGTTCGACCTGCCCGGGCAGGCGCTGCTGGAGACGATCGCGGGCGCGGACGTCGGCGACTGGGCCGCGGACACGCTGCTGGCACCCCTGTACGACCGCGCCGCGGACCTGCGGGACAGCACCGCGCTGCGCATGGACGCGCGCATCGACGCCTTGGCCGGCACGGACCGGGCCACCGTGCACCGCTGGGTGGACGCCTCCGCGCACTGGCGCTGGGCCGCCGCCGCGTCCGTGCTGGCGCTCGTGGGCGCCCTGCTGCTTGCCCCCCGAGGGCGACGGGGTCTCGCCGTGGCCGTGGCGGGTGCGGTCGCCCTGGCCGGCGGGCTGATCGGCGGCGCCCGCCTGGGTCCGGACGCGGTCCACCTCACGGCGCCCGAGGGGGCCTCCCCGGGGGTGGCCGCGTTCGTCCAGCAGATGGAGGAGGCCGCCCGCCCGGCGTTCGCAGCCGCCGTCGCCCCCTACCCCCAGACCCTGACCACCCTGGGCTGGATCGTGCTGGCCGCGGGCCTGCTGCTGGCCCTGGCCGAGCTCTGGGCCGCTCGGCGTGGCCGGGTCCGTGCCGCCCGGGCGGACGGTTCCTCCGCGGTGGGCCGCTCCCACAGCGCCGCCCACGTCACGTCGCGCTGAGCCCGCGGCGAAGCCCGGGCCCGGTCTGCGTCCCGGCCGATAGCATGGAGGGCATGTCCGCTCCCTCCGTCTCCGCCCGTCCGTCCGCCGTCGGCCTCGGGATGCCGCAGGTCCCGCGCGTTCGTCGTTCCCGTGAGGAGGTGGAGGCGGCCGCGCCCGTGTCCGGTGAGAAGCGCGTGCTGCTGGCCGCCCCCCGTGGCTACTGCGCCGGTGTGGACCGCGCCGTCGTCGCCGTCGAGAAGGCCCTCGAGCACCACGGCGCCCCCGTGTACGTGCGCAAGGAGATCGTCCACAACCGGCACGTCGTGGACACCCTGACCGACCGCGGTGTGGTGTTCGTCGACGAGCTGGACGAGGTGCCCGAGGGCGCCCTGACCGTGTTCTCCGCGCACGGCGTGTCCCCGGCCGTCGTCGAGGAGGCCGCCCAGCGCAACCTGCGCACCATCGATGCCACGTGCCCGCTCGTGACCAAGGTGCATCGCGAGGCCGTGCGCTTCGCCAAGCAGGACAAGCGGATCCTGTTGATCGGCCACGACGGTCACGAGGAGGTCGAGGGCACGTTCGGCGAGGCGCCCGAGCACACCACGGTGATCAACGACGTCGCCGAGGCCCGGACCGTCCAGGTGGAGGACCCGGACAACCTGATCTGGCTCTCCCAGACCACGCTCTCCGTGGACGAGACCCTCGAGATCGTCTCCGTGCTGCGCGAGCGGTTCCCTCACCTGCAGGACCCGCCCTCGGACGACATCTGCTACGCCACCTCCAACCGGCAGGCGGCCATCAAGTCGATCTCGCCGGAGTGCGACCTGGTGATCATCGTGGGCTCGGCGAACTCCTCGAACTCGGTGCGCCTCAAGGAGGTCGCCGCGGAGTACGGGGCCTCCCGCGCCGAGCGCGTGGACTTCGCCAACCAGGTGGACGAGTCCTGGTTCGAGGGCGTGGCCACCGTGGGCTTGTCCTCGGGCGCGTCCGTGCCCGAGGTGCTGGTGCAGGAGGTGCTCGCGCTGCTGGCCGAGTACGGCTACGGGCAGGTGGACGAGGTGGTGACCGCCGAGGAGGACATCATCTTCTCCCTGCCCAAGGAGCTGCGCGCCGAACTCAAGCGGGTGGGTGACGAGTCCCGCTCGCTCGGCGGACGTCGCCGCGACGCCGACGCCTGACCGCGCCCCTCGTCTCCTCGCTGAGGCCCGCAGACGCGCCGTCACGACGCCGGCGTCGCGGCGCGTCTGCGGGCCTCGGCGTTCCGGGCCTCGGCGTTCCGGGCCGGCGGGTGGTCAGGGACTCAGAGCCCGAAGACCCAGACGAGCAGGGTCATCGACGCGAGGGAGATGAGCACGGCGGCGATGATGTTCAGCCACACGCCGCCCTTCACCATCTGGCCGATGGTCACGTAGCCGGAGCCGTACGCGATGGCGTTCGGCGGGGTGGCCACGGGCAGCATGAACGCGCAGGTCGCGGCGAGGGCGACGGGCGCGGCCAGCATGAGCGGGGCGACGCCGGTGCCCAGGGCCACGCCGGAGGCGACCGGCAGGAACGTGGCCGCGGTGGCCGTGTTCGAGGTCATCTCGGTCAGCAGCAGGATGCCGACGGCGGCGATCACCACGAGCACCCACACGGGGATGTCACCGAAGCCCTTGACCTGCTCACCGAGCCACGTGGACAGGCCCGACTTGGAGAACTGACCGGACAGGGCCAGGCCGCCGCCGAACAGCAGGAGCACGCCCCACGGCAGCTCCTTGGCGGCCTCCCAGTCGAGCAGGCGCACGCCGCGCCCGGCCCCGCCACCGGCCGGCAGGAGGAACAGGATGAGCCCGACGACGATGGCGATGGCCGCGTCCGAGAGCAGCGGGGACGTCAGGTCCAGGACGTATTCGGAGATCAGCGGCACGGTGATCCAGGCCAGCGCGGCGAGGACGAAGACGGCGAGGACCTTGGCCTCGGGGGCGCTCATGCGGCCGAGGCGGGCCAGCTCGGCGGCGATCAGGTCGCGGCCGCCGGGGACCTCGTCGATCTCCGGGCGGAACAGCACGCGGGTGAGCAGGAACCAGCACGCGAAGAGCAGCACGACGGCGATCGGCACGCCGACCAGCATCCACTGGCCGAAGCCGATCTCCACGCCGTGCTCGGCGGCCATGTGGCCCGCGAGCAGGGTGTTGGGCGGGGTGCCGATGATGGTGCCGAGCGAGCCGATGGACGCGGCGTACGCGATGCCGAGCATGAGCGCGGTGCCGAAGTTCGACTTGGTGAGGGAGCGGATCTCGGCCTGCGTGGGGGCCTCGCCGGGCGCGGAGGCGGGCGCGGCGGGGCGGTCGACCGGGTCCGCGGTCTCGTCCGCAGTCAGGGCGTCGTCCGTGCCGTAGCGCTGGACGAGCACGAGGATGGACACGCCGATGGGGAGCATCATCACGGCGGTGGCGGTGTTGGACACCCACATGGAGATGAACCCGGTGGCGATCATGAAGCCCAGGACGAGGTTCACGGTCCTGGCGCCCATGAACTTCAGGACGCCGAGCGCGATGCGCCGGTGCAGGTTCCAGCGCTGCATGGCCAGGGCGAGCATGAAGCCGCCCATGAACAGGAAGATGATGTTGTTGCCGTAGCTCGCGCCGATGGAGTCGAAGGTGATGCCGCCGTCGGACTCCTCGGCGGGCACGCCGAGCGGGAAGATGACGAGCGGCAGCAGGGCGGTGGCGGGGATGGGCAGGGCCTCGGTCATCCACCACACGGCCATGAGCACGGCGGTGGCGGCGACGAGGCGGGGCCAGACGCCGAGGTCGCCCGGCATCAGCAGGAACAGGGCGACGGCGAGCAGGGGGCCGGCCACGAGGCCGATGATGCGCTTGACGTTCTCGCCGCCGGTCAGCGGCTCGTCACGCATGCCCGGGGAGAGCTCGTGTTCGAACTCCTGGGCGGCCGCTCGGGGGTTGAAGCGGGAGACGTGCTCGTTGACATTGCGCGGCGGGGGGAGTGGACGGGACTCCATGGGGCCTCCTCATCAGGTCAGGCCCTTGGCGCGGCCTGGCAATTCTCTGTGAGTTTCACGGTAGCAAGTGGCCCGGGACACGGAAAGACGACGTCGGGGCCGCGACGGCCCACCCCGGCTCTTCTACACATCCGACGCTGCCGACGAGCGCATAAGTGGAGATCTCGGGGGTTGCCCTCACCTTAAAACAACACACAACGACTAATAGTCCACCCGCCACCGCTGCCCGCAAACATCGTCACATGACACATCGACTTAAGA
>NZ_VIGS01000036.1:0-23371 GCF_006704135.1 Micrococcus sp. R8502A1 | reverse complement strand
AGGGTGGTAAGAAGGTCCGGCACTGCCCGCAGCGGCCCCACGGGGGCCGAGGCGGCCACGTCGGCCCCGCCCCCCCGCCGAGCCGGGCCGCCGCCGCGCCCGCCCGGGGGTGGGGGGGGGGGGGCGGGGGGTGGGGGGGGGGGGAGGGTGGAGGTCCGAGGCATGCCCGCCACTCTAGTCGGGCTATCCTGGGAGGTCATTGACGACCACGTCCTCCGCCGTCCCCTCCGGGCGCACGGCCAGGCTGGTCCCACCGATGCCGCGGCGCACCGCCACGCCGGTGCCGGACCCCGCCGACCCGAGACGAGAGCACGGCCGCCCCTGCGGCGCCGGCCCGACGCGGTGGACCCACATGACGAGGAGCAGGTGACGCACATGCCCACCGGGCGCATCAAGTTCTACGACTCGACCAAGGGCTTCGGGTTCGCCCAGACGGACGAGGGCGAGGAGGTCCACGTGCCCGCCTCGGCCCTGCCGGCCGGGGTGACCGAGCTGCGCGGAGGCACCCGCGTGGAGTTCGGCGTGGCCGAGGGCCGCCGCGGCAAGCAGGCGCTCTCGCTGCGCGTGCTCGACGCCGCACCCTCGGTGGTCCGCAACCACCGACCCGGCGCCACCGAGATGGCCGTCCTCATGGAGGACCTCATCACGTGGCTGGACCAGACCTCCAACGGCCTGCGCCGCGGCCGCTACCCCCAGCGCGCCCAGGCGCAGAAGATGGCGCAGGTGCTGCGCCGTGTCGCCGACGATCTGGAGGCCTGAGCCATGACCACCCACGACGACGCCCCGCGCGTCGACCACCGGAGCCCCGACGCCGAGCCCGCGCCCGCGGAGGAGAGGGCGGCCGTGCCGCCCGCGCGTCGCCGGGCCCCGCGCCGCGACGAGCTGCTCGCCGCCGCCGTGGACGCCGCCCGCGCGGGGCTGGCCGGGCTGGCCGCCCCGGACGAGGTGGGGGAGCACGTGGACGTGCTCGTGGACGACGACCGGCTCCTGACGCACCGCTTCGCGTGCCGCATGCCCGGCTACGCGGGCTGGCTCTGGTACGTGACGATCGCCCGGGCCCCACGCGCCAAGCAGGTCACCGTGTGCGAGACCGGCCTCATGGCGGGGGAGGGTGCGCTCGTGGCGCCCCCGTGGGTGCCGTACGCCGAGCGCGTGAACGAGGAGGAGCGCGAGCGGCTCAAGGCCGTGGCCGAGGGCCGCGTGCCCGGCGCCCCGGCGCCTGAGACCGCGCCGGACGACCGCGGCTGAGACGGCGCGCCCCGGCTGACCCGCCGGGGCGGACACGCAACGGGCCCGCGGTGGAGTCCCCCGCGGGCCCGTGTCCCCGTCCGGGGACGGCTCAGGCCAGGCGCTCGACCACGTGGTCGATGCAGCGCAGCAGTGCCGCGACGTCCTCGGGCTCGATCGCGGCGAAGGTCGCGATCCGCAGCTGGTTCCGGCCGAGCTTGCGATAGGGCTCCACGTCCACCACGCCGTTCGCGCGCAGGGCCTGGGCGACCGCCGCCGCGTCGACGTCGTCGGAGAAGTCGACGGTGCAGACCACGGCGGAGCGGTCCTCGGACCGGGCCACAAAGGGCGTGGCGAAGGACGACGCCTCGGCCCACGCGTACACGCGCGAGGAGGAGTCGGCGGTGCGGGCGGTCATCGCGTCCAGCCCGCCCTGACCGTTCATCCAGCGCAGCTGCGCGTCCAGCATGACGAGCGTGGCCAGCGCGGGCGTGTTGTAGGTCTGGTCCTTGAGGGAGTTCTCCACGGCCGTGGCCAGGTCCAGGAACGCCGGGATCCAGCGGTCGGACTCCTTGATCTCCGCGACCCGCGCCAGGGCCCGCGGGGAGAACAGCGCGAGCCACAGACCGCCGTCGGACGCGAAGTTCTTCTGCGGCGCGAAGTAGTACACGTCCGCCTCGGACACGTCCACCGGCAGGCCGCCCGCGGCCGAGGTGGCGTCGACGACGACCAGCGCGTCCTCGTCGATGCCCGCGGGGCGGACGACGGGCGCCATCACGCCGGTGGAGGTCTCGTTGTGCGGCCACGCGTACACGTCGACCCCGGCCACGGCCTCCGGCTCGGGGCGGGTGCCCGGCTCGGAGGTGCGGATGTCCGACGGCGCCAGGAACGGCGCCTGGTCGGTGGCCTTGGCGAACTTCGAGCCGAACTCGCCGAAGCTCAGATGCTGGGCGCGCTCGCGGACCAGGCTGAAGGCGGCCGCGTCCCAGAACGCGGTGGAGCCGCCGACGCCGAGGATCACCTCGTAGCCCTCCGGCGCCGAGAACAGCTCGGCGACGCCCGACCGGACGCTCGCCACCAGGTCCTTGACCGGCTTCTGACGGTGCGACGTGCCGAGCAGCCCGGCTGCGTCCTGGAGCGCGCTCAGCTGCTCGGGGCGGACCTTGGAGGGGCCGGCGCCGAAGCGGCCGTCGGCCGGCAGCAGGTCCTGGGGGATGGTGATCTCGGCGGGGGAGGTCATGCGTGCTCCTGACGCTTCGGGGTCGCGGGTCGCGCCCATTCTCCCGCGCCCGGGACCACCGGCCGTCCACGTGACTCACGCCTCGCTAGGATGTCCGGGACGAAGAGCCCGAGGGAAGAGGACGTGCCATGACGGATCTGATCGACACCACCGAGATGTACCTGCGCACGATCCTCGAGCTCGAGGAGGAGGGCATCCCCCCGCTGCGCGCCCGCATCGTCGAGCGTCTGGAGCACTCCGGCCCCACCGTCTCCCAGACCGTGGCCCGCATGGAGCGGGACGGGCTGGTGCACGTGGGCGCGGACCGTCGGCTGGAGCTGACCGTGGCGGGCCGCGAGCGGGCCGTGTCCGTGCTGCGCAAGCACCGCCTGGCCGAGCGCCTGCTCGCGGACGTGATCGGCCTCGAGTGGGAGCTCGTCCACGAGGAGGCCTGCCGCTGGGAGCACGTGATGAGCGACCAGGTGGAGCGCCGCCTGCTCACGCTCCTGGAGAACCCCACCGAGACCCCCTACGGCACCCCGATCCCGCCCCGGCCCGAGCAGGCCTCCGCCGAGGACTGGAGCCGCGACATGGGCCTGGCGGGCGCCCGGCTCTCCGAGGAGGCCGCCACCGCCGGCCGGTTCCGCGTCCGCGGGCTGGCCGAGGGCGTGCAGACCGACCCCGAGCTGCTGGCCCAGCTGGCCGGCGCCGGCGTGACCCCCGGCCGTGTGGTGCGTGCCGAGGCCGCCCGCGACGCCGGGTACATCCGGGTCGAGGGCGAGGCGGAGGACGGCGCGGCCGCGGACGGCGGGGCCCTCGAGCTGGCCGAGGCCACGGCCGCGCACGTGTGGGTCGAGCGTCTCGACGGCTGAGGCGCGGCGCGCCGTCGTCGTGCGTGACGGGGGCGTGATGGCCCGGTGACGGGCCGGTGAACCTCTTCCGCCGCCGCAGGCGACACGCGGCGCGCCGATGCACCCGCGTCTAGCGTGGGGACACGACGCCCCTGTGTCCCCACGCTTCCGAGGCCCCCGATGCGCACACTCGTCCTCAACGCCGGCTACGAACCCCTCTCGGTCGTCTCCGACCGCCGGGCGCTGCTGCTCGTGGCCACCGGCAAGGCGAGCGTGCTCGAGGACGCCGGTGACCCGATGCGCAGCCCCACCCGCGCGTGGGGCCGGCCCCTCGTGATCCTGCTGCACCAGTACATCCGGGTGCCCCACACGGACGCGGCCCCGGTCTCCCGCAAGGGCGTGCTGCGCCGGGACGGACACCGCTGCGCCTACTGCGGCGCCCACGCCACCACCGTGGACCACGTGCGGCCGCGCTCGCGGGGCGGCGAGAACTCGTGGGAGAACCTCGTGGCCTGCTGCCTGCGCTGCAACGGGGCGAAGGCGGACCGCTCGCTCGAGGCCCTGGGCTGGCGGCTGCGGGTGGAGCCGGTGCGCCCGCGCGGGGCCCAGTGGCGGATCCGCGAGCTGGAGCGGCCCGCCGAAGCGTGGCGGGACTACCTGCGCCTGGCGGCCTGACGCCGGAAGCGGAATCGCGCCCGCCCGTGCCCGGCGGTTCCTAGACTCTCCAACGGTCGAGAGAGCGGAGGGGCCCATGAGCATGGAGTCGGCGGCACGGATGTCCATGATGCGGATGACCCGCGGGCAGTCCGACGCCCAGCAGAGCCTCGCCCGCGGCACGGTGCGCCGGACCATCGCGTTCGCGGGCCGGTACCGCACCCGCCTGATCGTGTTCGTCGCGGCGTCCATCGTGGGCGCGGTGCTCGGCGTGGCCTCGCCCGTGCTGGCCGGCGACGTCGTCAACGCGATCACCGGCGGCGCGGACCGCGGGCTCGTGGTGCGGCTGGCCCTGCTGATCGCCCTCGTGGCCGTGCTCGACGCGGCGCTGTCCGTGTTCACCAAGTGGCTCTCCTCCGGGCTGGGGGAACGCGTCATCTACGACCTGCGCACCGCCGTGTTCGACCACGTACAGCGCATGCCGGTGGCGTTCTTCCAGCGCACCCGCACCGGCGCGCTCGTCTCACGCCTGAACAACGACGTGATCGGGGCGCAGTCGGCGATATCGCGGACTCTCTCCGGCGTCGTCGCGAACGTGGTGTCCGTGGCGCTGACCCTGGGCGTGATGGTGGCCACCAGCTGGCAGGTCACCGTCCTGTCCCTCGTGATGCTGCCGCTGTTCCTGGTGCCGGCCCGGGCGGTCGGCTCGAAGCTGGCGGGCCTGTCCCGCGAACGGGCCGGGCACAACGCGGCCATGGGCGACCAGATGACCGAGCGGTTCTCCGCTCCCGGCGCCACGCTCATCAAGCTCTTCGGCCGCCCCGCCGCCGAGTCCGCCGAGTTCGCCCGCCGTGCCGACCGCGTGCGCGCCACCGGCGTGGACATCTCCGTGCGCCAGGCGGTCTTCACCACGCTGCTCACCCTGGTCTCCGCGCTCGCGCTCGCGGCCGTGTACGGCGTGGGCGGGCTCCAGGCGATCGCGGGCACCCTTGACGCCGGCGACGTCGTCACCCTCGCCCTCCTGCTGACCCGCCTCTACGCGCCCCTGACCGCGCTGGCGAACGCCCGCGTGGAGATCATGAGCGCGCTCGTGAGCTTCGAGCGCGTGTTCGAGGTCCTGGACCTGGAGCCGCTCATCACGGAGCCCGCGCGGCCCGCGGCCCTGCCGGAGGGGCCCCTGTCCGTGCGGCTGCGGGACGTACGCTTCGCCTACCCCACCGCGGAGCAGGTGTCCCTGGCCTCCCTCGAGGAGGTCGCGGAGCTGGACTCACGCGGCGGCGAGGAGGTGCTGCACGGGATCGACGTGACCGTCCCCGCCGGGGCCACCGTGGCCCTCGTGGGCTCCTCGGGTGCGGGCAAGTCCACCATCGCCTCGCTCGTCACCCGCCTGCACGACGTCACCTCCGGCGCCGTCGAGATCGGCGGCGTGGACGTGCGGGACCTCGCGTTCGCGGACCTGCAGCGGGCCGTGGGCATGGTGACCCAGGACGGCCACCTCTTCCACGAGACCGTGCGCGCCAACCTGACGCTGGCCCGCCCCGACGCGACGGACGAGCAGCTGTGGGACGCCGTCGAGCGGGCCCGCCTGCGCCCCGTGGTCGAGGCGCTGCCGGACGGGCTGGACACCGTGGTCGGCGAGCGCGGCTACCGCCTCTCCGGCGGCGAGCGGCAGCGCATGACGATCGCGCGGCTGCTGCTGGCGGCTCCGCGCGTCGTGGTGCTGGACGAGGCGACGGCGGCGCTGGACTCCACCAACGAACGCGCCATCCAGGAGGCGCTGGGGGAGGCGCTGGCCGGGCGGACCGCGATCGTGATCGCGCACCGGCTCTCCACCGTGCGCAGCGCGGACGAGATCCTCGTGGTCGAGGCCGGGCGGATCGTGGAGCGCGGCACGCACGCCGCGCTGCTCGCGGCGGGCGGGCGGTATGCGGAGCTCTACACCACGCAGTTCGCCGACGCGGAATGAGGCGGCGACCGGACCGGCCGCCCAGGTGCCCCAGGCCGGAATCGAACCGACGGCCTACCCTTTAGGAGAGGGTCGCTCTATCCAACTGAGCTACTGGGGCGCGGACCGTGCGTCGGTCCGGTGAGCGAGTCTAGCCGAGCCCTTCAGGCCGCCCGCGTGGCGCGACCACGACGGCGCCGCCCGGCCCACAGCATCACGGCCACCGCCAGCGCGAGCAGCGCCAGCAGGACCCAGCGGGTCAGCGTCAGGGCGGCGGCCAGGCCGGTGCCCGGGCCGCCGGCGGCGATCGCCTGCTCGATCGCGATGTTCTCGCAGATGTCCACGACCGCGAACAGCACGCCCAGCCCGAAGACGGCCCACTTGGCGCCGACGGGACGCAGGCGCCATGCGCCGACCGCGGTGACCGTCAGTGCCACGGCGATCGGGAAGATCACGCCGGCCGTCTTGTGCACCCAGTTCAGCTGGCCGCGGGCGTCCTCGTCCATGACCGCGGAGAGCGCGCGGATGTGGTCCTGCCCGTAGAACAGCAGGGAGTCCGGCATCGCCAGGCCGCCGCTGAGCTGGGTCATCTGCTGCAGCACCAGCAGATGGAGGTACGCGCCCACGAGCAGGGTGGTCACGATCAGCGCGCTCACCGGGATCGCCGGGCTGCCCTCGCGCTCAGCGGCCGCGGCGAGGTCCTCACGGACGTTGACGTCCCGCAGCGTGGGACGGGAGCGCGGGGACTCGGCGACCGGGCGCGCGGCGGGCCGCGACGGGCGCGGACGGGACTTGCGAGACTTCTGGGACACGGGGCACCTCCGCGGTCCATCCTCCCAGACCGACCGAGCCGGCCCGGCCCCGCGCCGTCCAGCCCGTCCAACCCACTTTCGAACGTGAAATCGGGGTCATGGGGACTTTCGAACGCGAGATAGGCCCCACATCACGTTCGAGAGTGCGGGTGGGGTGGGGGCGGGGGGCGACGACGGCGGCGCCCGCTGTCGCGTCCGGGGCCGCGCCTAGACTGGGTCCGCCATGGCTGACCTCTTCTCCGCGCTCGGACGCACGCCCCTGAACCTCGACCGCACCCGCCGCCCGGCGGACCCGGAGACCGCCCTGCCCGGGCTCGTGCCCCCGGCCGTCACGCGCGCGGCCGCGGACCCCGAGGCCTGGGGCGAGGACGTCCGGCCGGCCGCGCCGACGCACACTCCCGAGTCGCTCGTGGCGGGGCTCAACCCGCAGCAGGCAGCCGCGGTGACCCACACGGGGGCGCCGCTGCTGATCGTGGCGGGCGCCGGCTCGGGCAAGACCCGGGTGCTGACCCACCGCATCGCGTGGCTGCTCGCCACCGGACGGGCGCGGCCGCACGAGATCCTCGCCATCACCTTCACGAACAAGGCCGCCGCGGAGATGCGCGAGCGCGTGGCCGGTCTGATCGGTCCCACTGCCCAGCGGATGTGGATCTCCACGTTCCACTCCTCCGCCGTGCGGCTGCT
Source organism: Micrococcus sp. R8502A1 (assembly GCF_006704135.1). Classification (NCBI taxonomy): domain Bacteria; kingdom Bacillati; phylum Actinomycetota; class Actinomycetes; order Micrococcales; family Micrococcaceae; genus Micrococcus; species Micrococcus sp. R8502A1. The sequence continues at coordinate 15,979 of NZ_VIGS01000036.1, read as the reverse complement.
GCGCAACGAGGCCGCCAACATCGGGCTGAAGTCCACGTTCACCATCTACGACTCGGCGGACAGCCTGCGCCTGGTCACCACCGTCGCCAAGCAGCACGAGCTGGACCCGAAGCGCTTCGCGCCCAAGGCCCTGCTGAACCGCATCAGCTCCCTGAAGAACGAGCTCGTGGAGGCGGACGACTACGCCGCCACCGTGGCCGAGGGGGACCCGTGGGGCCGCGCCGTCGCCGCCGTCTACCGGGACTACACGGCCCGCCTGCGCCAGGCCAACGCCCTGGACTTCGACGACCTGATCGGCATGACGGTCCACATGTTCGAGGCGTTCCCGCGCGTGCTGGACAACTACCGCCGCCGGTTCCGCCACGTCCTCGTGGACGAGTACCAGGACACCAACCACGCCCAGTACCGGCTGATCCGGCTCCTCGCCGGCCCGGCGGGCGACCCCGAGGGTGTGGAGACCCCCGGCGGCGAGCTGACCGTCGTCGGCGACTCGGACCAGTCCATCTACGCGTTCCGCGGCGCGGACATCCGCAACATCGTCGAGTTCGAGCAGGACTTCACGGACGCCGTCACCATCAAGCTCGAGCAGAACTACCGCTCCACGCAGACCATCCTGGACGCCGCCAACGCGGTGATCGAGCGCAACCCGGACCGCCGCCCCAAGCGCCTGTGGACGGCCGAGGGGGAGGGCCCGGCGATCGTCGGCTACGCCGCGGAGAACGAGTCCGCCGAGGCGGAGTGGATCGCCACCACCATCGACCGGCTGCAGGACGAGGACGGGATCCGCCCGGCCGACGTCGCCGTGTTCTACCGGACCAACGCGCAGTCCCGTGCGCTCGAGGAGCGGCTGGTGACGCGCGGCATCCCGTACCGGGTCATCGGCGGCACGCGCTTCTACGACCGCAAGGAGATCAAGGACGCGCTCGCCTACCTGCGGGTGATCGTCAACCCCGACGACGACGTCAACGTGCGCCGCATCCTCAACGAGCCCAAACGGGGCATCGGGGACCGGGCCGAGGGCGCCGTCGCCGCGTGGGCCGAGCGCAACCGCTCCACGTTCTCCGCGGCCCTGCGCGACGCCGAGAACGCCCCCGGCATGGCCGCCCGCTCGCTCAAGGCCGTCCGCGGCTTCGTGCAGATGATGGACGACCTCGGCCAGGTCGCCGAGTCCGCCGGCCCGGCCACCGTCCTGGAGGCCGTCCTCGAGCAGTCTGGGATGCTGGCCGCCCTCCGCGAGTCCGAGGACCTGCAGGACGAGTCCCGCGCGGACAACCTCGGCGAGCTCGTCGCCGTCGTCCGCTCCTTCGAGACGACGCACCCGGACGGCACCCTGTCCGACTTCCTCGAGCAGGTGGCGCTCGTGGCGGACGCAGACCAGCTGCCCACGGCCCCGGACGTGGAGGGCGAGGCGCTCGCCGAGCAGCAGGGCCAGGTCACGCTCATGACGCTGCACACCGCCAAGGGCCTCGAGTTCCCCGTGGTGTTCCTGACGGGCATGGAGCACGGGGTGTTCCCGCACGCCCGCTCGATGACGGACGAGAAGGAGCTCGCGGAGGAGCGTCGCCTCGCGTACGTGGGCCTGACGCGCGCCCGCCGTCGCCTGTTCCTGACGCGCGCCGAGGCACGCTCGCTGTGGGGCCAGCACCAGTTCAACCCGCCCAGCCAGTTCCTCGGGGAGATCCCGGAGACGCTCATCGACTGGGAGCGGGAGGGCACCACCCGCTCGGCCGGCTCGTTGAGCCTGACCGGCGCCGGCACCTCGCGCTACGCGGGGCGGTTCGGCGGCGGGCGGCCGGCCTGGCGGTCCCGGGACGACGACGGCGCGCGGCCCCAGCGCCTCACCCGCGGGGACGAGCCGGCGGACCTCACGGTGCCCTCCGGTGTGGTGCGCGGGAAGGCGCCGAGCCGGGTGCAGCCGCAGAAGGAGATCGTGGCGCTCAGCCCAGGTGACCGCGTCTCCCACGCGACCTTCGGCGAGGGGCGCGTGGACGCCGTCGCGGGCGCCGGGGACAAGACCGTCGCGACCGTCACCTTCGACGTCACCGGGGCGCAGAAGCGGCTGCTGCTGCGCTACGCCCCGCTGACGAAGGTCGAGGGCTGACAGGACCGGCCCGCCGACCCCCCGGTCTCTCCGGGGTGTGGACTAGAGTGAGCCGTGGAACGCCGCCGTCCGCCGCCCTGCTGTGCCCCCGTGCCCGGCCCGGCCACGGAGGGGGCGTCGACGTCGGCCGCGCCCGCGGGCGAGGCCGGCAGACCCTGTCTTCGACCAAGAAGGACACACCACCGTGGACCTGTATGAGTACCAGGCGCGCGATCTGTTCGAGGCGCACGGCGTCCCCGTGCTGGCCGGCATCGTTGCGCAGACCCCGGACGAGGCCAAGGCGGCCGCGGAGAAGATCGGCGGCGTCACCGTCGTCAAGGCACAGGTGAAGGTCGGCGGCCGCGGCAAGGCCGGCGGCGTGAAGGTCGCCAAGACGGCCGACGAGGCCTACGAGCACGCCAAGGCCATCCTGGGGATGGACATCAAGGGCCACACCGTGCATCAGGTCATGATCGCCCAGGGCGCCGACATCGCCGAGGAGTACTACTTCTCCGTGCTGCTGGACCGCGCGAACCGCACCTACCTGGCCATGTGCTCGGTCGAGGGCGGCATGGAGATCGAGCAGCTCGCCGAGGAGCGCCCCGAGGCCCTGGCCAAGGTGCCCGTGTCCGCGCTGACCGGTATCGACGCCGAGACCGCGCAGAAGATCGTCGCCGAGGCGGGCTTCCCCGAGGAGCTGCGCGCCGACGTCGCCGAGGTCATCCAGAAGCTCTGGGAGGTCTTCGAGAAGGAGGACGCCACCCTCGTCGAGGTGAACCCGCTGGTGAAGACCGGCGACGGCACGATCCTCGCCCTGGACGGCAAGGTCTCCCTCGACGACAATGCGCAGTTCCGCCATGAGGGCCACGCCGCCCTCGTCGACGAGCGCACCGAGGACCCGCTGGAGGCCAAGGCCAAGGCCAACGACCTCAACTACGTGAAGCTGGACGGCCAGGTCGGCGTGATCGGCAACGGCGCCGGCCTCGTGATGTCCACCCTCGACGTCGTCGCGTACGCCGGCGAGCAGCACGGCGGCGTGAAGCCGGCCAACTTCCTGGACATTGGCGGCGGCGCCAACGCCGAGGTCATGGCCAACGGCCTCGACGTCATCCTGGGCGACGAGCAGGTCAAGTCCGTGTTCGTGAACGTCTTCGGCGGCATCACCGCGTGCGACCAGGTCGCGAACGGCATCGTCAAGGCCCTCGAGATCCTGGGCGACGCCGCCACCAAGCCGCTGGTCGTGCGCCTGGACGGCAACGCCGTGGAGGAGGGCCGCCGCATCCTGCAGGAGGCGAACCACCCGCTCGTCACCCTGGCCGCCACCATGGACGAGGGCGCCGACAAGGCCGCCGAGCTCGCCCACTCCGCGAACTGACCGTTCGGAAAGACTGAGGAAACAGCTATGTCGATCTACCTGAACAAGGACTCCAAGGTCATCGTCCAGGGCATCACCGGCGGTGAGGGCACCAAGCACACCCGCCTCATGCTCAAGGCCGGCACGAACATCGTGGGCGGCGTGAACGCCCGCAAGGCCGGCACCACCGTGTCCCACGAGGACAAGGACGGCAACGCCGTCGAGCTGCCCGTCTTCGGCACCGTCAAGGAGGCCATGGAGAAGACCGGTGCGGACGTGTCCGTGGCCTTCGTGCCGCCGGCCTTCGCCAAGGACGCCGCCATCGAGGCCATCGAGGCCGAGATCCCGCTGCTCGTGGTCATCACCGAGGGCATCCCGGTGCAGGACACCGCCAAGTTCTTCGCCCTGTCCCAGTCGAAGACCGGCGAGGACGGCAAGCCGAAGACCCGCATCATCGGCCCGAACTGCCCCGGCGTCATCACCCCGGGCGAGGCCCTGGCGGGCATCACCCCGGCCACCATCACCGGCTCCGGCCCCATCGGCCTCGTGTCCAAGTCCGGCACGCTGACCTACCAGATGATGTACGAGCTGCGTGACTTCGGCTTCTCCACCGCCATCGGCATCGGCGGCGACCCGATCATCGGCACCACCCACATCGACGCCCTCGAGGCGTTCGAGGCCGACCCGGACACCCAGGCCATCGTGATGATCGGTGAGATCGGCGGCGACGCCGAGGAGCGTGCGGCCGAGTTCATCAAGGCCAACGTCACCAAGCCGGTCGTCGGCTACGTGGCCGGCTTCACCGCCCCGGAGGGCAAGACCATGGGCCACGCCGGCGCCATCGTCTCCGGCTCCGCCGGCACCGCGCAGGCCAAGAAGGAGGCCCTCGAGGCCGCGGGCGTGAAGGTCGGCAAGACCCCGTCCGAGACCGCCCAGCTCATGCGGGAGATCCTGCAGGCCCAGGCCTGATCCCGCGGTGGGGGGCGCCGATGCCGGCGCTCCGCACCGGCAGGCGGATGCACCACGGCCCCTGTCCCTCGTCCTGAGGGGCAGGGGCCGTGTGCTGTGCGGGGCGGAGCAGGCGGTGGGCGCCCGTCAGCCCACGTTCGCGCCGAAGAGCAGGCCGAGCACGTACGTCACGGCGGCGGCGCCGAAGCCGATCGCGAGCTGGCGCAGGCCCCGGGCCAGCGGTGAGGAGCCGGACAGCAGCCCGACCACACCGCCGGTGAAGAGCAGGGCCGCGCCCACCATCGCCGCAGCCAGGCCCAGGGCCCACGGCCCGGACATGCCGAAGATGTACGGCAGGATCGGGATGAGCGCGCCGGAGGCGAAGAACGCGAAGCTGGACAGGGAGGCGCTCCACGCCGAGCCGATCTCCGCGAAGGAGTTCGAGTGGTCCACGGGTCCCTGGGAGCCGTCGGGACGGGCGGAGAACCGCGGGTTGCAGTCGCACGTGAGATAGCCGAGGCGCTCGAGCGCGCGGTGCTCGGCGTCCTCGGGCGTCATGCCGCGGGCCAGGTAGACGAGCTTGAGCTCGTTGTGGTCCAGGTCCAGGTGCTGGGCCGCCTCGAGGGTGATCTGGGTGGGGGAGGATGCCTCGAGCAGCTCCCGCTGGGACCGCACCGAGACGTACTCGCCGGCCGCCATGGACAGCGCGCCCGCCAGCAGGCCGGCCACGCCCGTGAACAGCACGACGGACGGCGCCACGCCCGTCGCGCCGATGCCCATCACGAGCGCCAGGTTGGAGACCAGCCCGTCGTTCATGCCGAAGACGGCGGCACGGAAGTTGCCTGCCAGCTGCTCGCGACCCCGGGCGGCGAGGCCGCGCACGACCTCCTCGTGGATGGCCTCGTCCGCCACCATGCCCTCGGGGGCGTCCTGGTCCTCCGCGTAGGGAGTGTCCGACTCGGCGCGCTGGGCCAGGGCCAGCACGAACACGGAGCCGAAGATCCGTGCGAGCCAGCGCAGCAGGACGCGACGGAAGGAGGGGCGTGGGGGGTTCTCGGCGTGCTTGCCCAGGAGAATCCGCCAGTGCTGCTCATGGCGGCGCTCGGCCTCGGCGAGGCCGAGCAGGATGTCGCGCTCCACACCGTCCTTGCGGGCGGCGATGTCGCGGTAGATCTGGCCCTCGGCGATCTCGTCGGCGAGGTAGCGGCGCCAGCGTCGGACCTGCTCGCGGGTCGGCTCGGGGCGTGCTGCAGGAGTGGCGGTGTGGGCGGGGCTCATGGGGCTCCATCGGATGGTCGGGCGGGGACGGGCGCCGCCGCCGCGGACCACGGCGGCCGGGCGCGCGCCCGACCCGCCAGTCTACGCCGTCGCTACCATGGCCGCATGGACGCAGCAGAGACCCCCGACGGCCCCGAGGCCGCCGCCCACGACGGCGGCCGGCCGGCCTGGCAGCACCGCCTCCTGGCGGGCGGGGTGGAGCCGGACCCCCGGTTCACGCTCGCCAATGAGCGCACGTTCCTGGCCTGGGTCCGGACGGCGCTGGCGCTGCTGGCCGGCGGGGTCGCGGTGGAGGCGTTCACCGGCGCCCTCTTCGCGCCGCCGGTCCGGGTGGTGCTGAGCACGGTGCTGCTCGTCCTGGCGGCGCTGCTCGCCCTGGGCGCGGGTGTGCGCTGGCTCCGGGTAGAGCGGGCGATGCGCCGCGGCCGTCCGCTGCCGCTGCCGCTGATCGTCCCGGTCCTGGCGGGGGGCGTCGTGCTGGCCGTCGTGGTGCTGATGCTCGCCGTCGTCCTGCCGCGGGGCTGAGGCGATGCGTCTGCATCACGACCCGGGGCTGCAGCCCGAGCGCACCGTGATGAGCTGGGGCCGCACGGTCCTGGCGCTGGGCGTCCTCAGCCTCACGTTCCTGAGGTGGTGGCCGGCCGTCGGCGCGTGGGCGTTCGGGCCTGCGGTGGTGGCGGCCGTCGGCGGGGCGGCGGTGCTGGCCACGCAGCGCCGGCGCTACGTGGCGCAGGCGGACGGGATCGCGCGGGAGCGGGCCCGGCCGGCGCTGGCGTCGGTGGCCTGCATGGTCGCCCTGGTGGTGGGCTTGGCGGGCCTCGGGATCACCGCCACGCTGCTGCACGCGGCATGATCCGCGGACGACGACGGCGCCCCTCACCTGCGCGGGCAGGTGAGGGGCGCCGTCGTGCCTCCGGGGGCGGACCGCTCAGCGGGCGATCATGCCGTGGGGGTCGATGACGAACTTCTCCAGGGACCCCTGGTCGAACTCCGCATAGGCCTGGGGTGCCTCGTCCAGGGTGATCACGCGCGGGTTGACCATCTCCGTCAGGTACGGCATCCGGTCCCACAGGATCGACATCATCAGCTGGCGGTTGTAGCGCATGATGGGCGCCTGGCCGCCGATGATGTGGGGCGACTTGATCCAGGCCTTGCCGAAGTCCACCGGGAAGGTGCCCTCCTGCTCGGCCTTCGTCTCCGCGATCGGGTTCGGCCCGTAGATGCCGATGATGCCCGTGGCGCCGCCCGGACGGGTGATGTCCAGGACCTGGTTCACGGCGGCGATCGGCTGCATCTCATCGGACGCGGAGCCCAGGCCGTGGGCCTCGGAGCCGACGCAGTCCACCGCGCAGTCCACCATCGGCTCGCCCAGGATGTCGTTCACGGCGTCCTGCAGGTTCTCCGTGGCGGAGAGGTCGATGGTCTCGCAGCCGTGCTTGCGCACCAGCTCCAGCCGGGAGGCGTCCTGGTCGCCCACGATGATGCACGAGGCGCCCAGCAGCCGAGCGGCGGCCGCGGCGCACCGGCCCACGGGGCCGGCGCCGGCGATGTAGACGGTGGAGCCGGGCTTGGCGCCGGCCTCCATGAGACCGTGGAACGCCGTCGGGAGGATGTCCGAGAGCACGGTCAGATCCAGGATCTTCTCCATCGCCTGCTCCTGGTCCGGGAAGCGCAGCAGCTGGAAGTCGGCGTACGGCACGAACAGGTACTCGGCCTGTCCGCCCTGGAAGCCGCCCAGATTGAAGCCGTAGGCGGCGCACGCCTGCTCCGGGTTGGCGGTCTCACAGATCTCGGTCCGGCCGGCGCGGCAGTTGCGGCAGCGGCCGCAGGCCACGTTGAACGGCACGGAGACGAGGTCGCCCTCCTGCAGGAACTGGACGTCGCTGCCGACCTCCAGCACCTGGCCGGTCATCTCGTGACCCAGCACCATGCCCTCGGGGGCGGGGAAGGACCCGCGGTAGATGTGCAGGTCGCTGCCGCAGATGTTGGTCGCGACGATCTTGAGGATGACGCCGTGCGGGGCGGCGGAGCCGTCGGGCATCTCCAGCTTGGGGAAGTCCAGCTCGTCGACGCGCACGTCCTTGATGCCGTGGAATGCCACGGCGCGATTCTTGGTGGTCATGGGAACCGTTGCCTTTCTGTCTCCAGCGAGGCCCGGGTGGATGGAAGCCGGAACGGCCCCGAGGGGGCGTCCCGGTCCCGAGCTATACGGAAACACTAGGGGCCGGGAGGAGCCTGAGGAAGGATCGCCCGCCGCCGCATCGTCTGGCCTGACCATCGTGCGGGCATCGGAGGACCGCAGGCCCCGGGCGCATCGGTCAGACCTGCGCTCGGACCGCGGGGTCGACGCCGTGGCGGGAGCGCACCCGCCAGGCCTCGAGGACCGCGGGGTCGGTGGGCCGGGTCATCAGGCTGAGGAGGACGTACACGACGGCGGAGGCGGCCAGGCCGACGTAGATTGGCTCGTTCGCGAAGACGCCCTCGAAGGGCTCGGCCGCGTTCAGCTCGAGCCAGCCCATGGTGCCGAGGGTGCCCACCGTCCCGACCACCATGGACCACAGGGCCGCCGTGCCGGTGCCGCGCTTCCACACGAGGCCGCCGACGATCGCGACGAACAGGCCGCCCACGAGGATGTCGTACGCGATGGTCAGGGCCGCCACCACGTCCGGGACGACGATCGCCAGCCCCAGCACGACGGCGCCGAGCAGCAGCACCCAGCCGCGGTTCGAGGCGAGCTCCGCCGCGGTCTCCGTGGCCGCGTCCTCGGTGGTGGCGCCGTCCTCGGCGGCGGCGGCCTCGCCGCGGAGGATGGGGAGGATGTCGGTGCGCATCACGGTCGAGGCCGCGATGATCGCGCCCGAGGCGGTGGACATCATGGCCGCGACGGCGGCCGCCAGGGCCACGCCGCCCACGCCCACGGGCAGCAGGTTCTGGGCGACCCACGCGAACACGTCGTCCGTGGCGGCGATGTCCGCGGTCACCGTGCGCGCCGCCATGCCGATCACGGCGCCGGCGACGCCGTACACGATGCAGTACAGCCCCGCGGTGGCGCCGCCGATCTGGGCCACGCGCGGGGAGCGGGCCGTGAACACGCGCTGCCAGACGTCCTGGCCGATCAGCAGGCCGAGGGTGTAGATCACGAAGTAGGTGACGATCGACTGCACGCCGATCCCGTCCCAGCTGAAGAACTCGGCGCCCAGGCGCTCCTGCATGGCGCTCCAGCCGCCGGCGTTGGCCAGGGAGAGGGGGAGCATGAGGGCGAACAGGCCGATGGTCATGATGAGGAACTGGGCCATGTCGGCCAGGGTGATGGACCACATGCCGCCGAGCACGGAGTAGGCCAGCACGATGCCGCCGCCCACCAGGACGGACAGCCAGCGGTCCCAGCCGAAGAGCACCACGAAGAGCGACGCGTAGGCGCCCGTGGAGGTGGCGGCGAGCATGAGCGTGTAGGCGAGCATCACGAAGGAGGAGGCGTGGGAGGCCCCGCCACGGCCGTACCGCAGGCGGAGCATCTGCGAGACGGTGTAGATCTTCAGGCGGGCCAGGATCGGGGCGAACGCCACCGACAGGATGAGGACGCCGACGCCGATGGCGGCCACGAGCCACGCGCCGGAGAGCCCGAACTCGTACCCCAGGCCGACGCCGCCCACGGTGGCGGCGCCGCCGAGCACGACGGCGGCCATGGTGCCGGTGAACAGCACCGGCCCGAGGCGGCGGCCCGCCACGAGGTAGTCCTCCGAGCTGGCGGCGCGGGTCTTGCCCCACCAGCCGAAGGCGAGCATGCCGACCAGGTAGACGGCGACGATGGTCAGGTTGAGGGTCACGGGCGGTCTTTGGAGCGAAGGGATCCGAGGCGCCGGGATGCGGTGCGCCGCGGCGGGACACAAGAGATCGTCGTGTTGCCGATCACACGATCCGGGCCTACGGTAAACACATGTTGCTTATCAGACAACATGTCGTCCAGGGTGACATCGGCGATGTCGCCTGGCCGACGTCGGGAGGAGCGCGATGAAGGCCCTCCCGCTCGAGACCGCGCCGGGCCAGGCGCTGATCGGCCGTCGGCTGCGTGCGCTGCGCGAGGCGCGGCGGCTCACCGTGGCCCAGCTGGCCGAGGCGGCCGGCGTCAGCAAGGGCTTCCTCTCCCGCCTCGAGCGGGACCTGACGAGCCCGTCCGTGAGCACGCTCGTGACCCTGTGCCAGGTGCTCGGCGCGAGCCCGGGCGACGTCCTGGACGCGCCCGAGGTGACGGTCGTGCGCCTCGCCGACGCCCCCGCGGTCAACCTCGGCGGCGAGGGCATCCGCGAGCGCCTGATCACCCCGCGCGGCAGTCGTGACCTGCAGATCCTGCGCGCTGACATCGCGCCGCGCGGCCGCGGGGAGGCGGAGCTGTACACCGTGGACTGCCGCGTGGAGGCGGTGCACGTGGTCACCGGCCGCCTCGAGCTGCGGACCACCGAGGCCGTGCACCTGTTGGAGGAGGGGGACACCGTCACCTTCCCCGGCCGCGAGCCCCACTCGTGGGCCAATCCGGACGACCGCCCCGCCGTCGTGCTGTGGACCCTCGTGGGCCACGCGTGACCCCGTCCGGCGCGCCCACACCGGACAGACCAGACCGACCAGACCGAACCGAACCGCCCAGAGAGGACATCCAGATGCTCGAGATCCCCCGCGTCGAGGACAACGGCCGCCTCGGCCCCGTGAACTCCGCCCTCGTGCCCCGCTACGGCGGCACCCCCACCTACGCGCTGCTGCCGCGCCTGGACGAGGCGGCCGCGGCCGGCGTCGCCCCGGAGATCAAGGTGGTCGGCGTGCCGTTCGACGCCGGCGTCTCCTACCGCCCCGGTGCACGCTTCGGGTCCGGCCACGTGCGGCAGTCCTCGCGGCTGCTGCGCCCGTACAACCCCGCCACGGACACCTCGCCCTTCGCGCAGGCCCAGGTGGTGGACGCCGGGGACATGGCGGTGAACCCGTTCGACATCGGCGAGGCCATCGAGGCGATCCAGCAGGACGCGATGGACCTCACCGAGGACGGCTCCTCGCTCATGACCATCGGCGGCGACCACACCATCGCGCTGCCGCTGCTGCGCGCCGCCTCCGCCCGGGCGGGCGAGCCCGTTGCCCTGCTGCACTTCGACGCCCACCTGGACACGTGGGACACCTACTTCGGGGCCGAGTACACCCACGGCACGCCGTTCCGCCGCGCCGTGGAGGAGGGGATCCTGGACACCGAGGCCATCTCGCATGTGGGCACGCGCGGTCCGCTCTACGGCAAGAAGGACCTCGACGACGACCACCGCATGGGCTTCGGCATCGTCACCTCCTCGGACGTGTTCCGTCAGGGCGTGGACGAGATCGTGGACCAGCTGCGCCAGCGCATCGGGGGTCGGCCGCTCTACATCTCGGTGGACATCGACGTCCTCGACCCCGCGCACGCGCCGGGCACCGGCACCCCCGAGGCCGGCGGCATCACGAGCCGCGAGCTGCTCGAGATCCTGCGTGGGCTGCGCGGGCTCGACATCGTGGGCGCAGACCTGGTGGAGGTGGCCCCGGCCTACGACCACGCCGAGCTGACCGGCGTCGCCGCCTCCCATGTGGCCTACGACCTCATCTCCCTGATGGCCGACCGCCGCGCCACCCGCGCGGCCGCCGGTGAGGAGTCGGCCCGATGACGGACGAGCAGACGACGACGGCGGCCCCGCGGCGCAACGGCGGCGACCTGGCCGTGGAGACGCTCCACGCCCTGGGCGCGCGGACGGTCTTCGGCATCCCGGGCCAGCACGCCCTCGGCCTCTTCGACGCCCTGTCGCGCTCCCCGCTGGAGTTCGTCTCGAACCGCGTGGAGAACAACGCCGCCTTCGCCGCGGACGGGTACGCCCGGGCCACCGGCGAGGTCGGCGTCCTGTTCCTCTCCACCGGCCCGGGCGCCCTCACCTCACTGGCCGGCCTGCAGGAGGCGTACGCCACGGGCGTGCCGATGCTCGTGGTCGCCTCGCAGATCCCGCTGTCCGGGCTCGGCGCCCGGCGCAAGGGCATGCTGCACCAGCTGGACGACCAGAAGGCCTCGGCCCGCAACGTCACCAAGGCCCAGTTCACGGTCCACCACGCCTCGGGCATCCCGTCCGCCATCCAGGACGCGTGGGCCGAGGCCATCACCGTGCCGCAGGGGCCGGTGTGGGTCGAGATCCCGCAGGACGTGCTGCTCGGCGAGGTCATGGTGCCCCCGGTCGAGGACGCCCTGGCCGTGCCCTACGACCACCCGCCGCGCGCCGAGCTCGTGGCCGAGTCCGCACGCTGGCTGCGCGGGGCCGGGCGGGTGGCGATCGTGGCCGGCGGCGGTGTGCGCCGCTCCGGCCGGGCCGCGATGGAGAGCCTGCGGGAGGTCGCGGAGCTGCTCCAGGCACCCGTGGTCTGCTCGCCGGGCGGCAACACCGCCTTCCCGTGGGAGCACCCGCTCAGCCTCGGCGGCTGGGTGGAGGACCGCCTCGTCACGGACCTGCTCGAGGACGCGGAGGTGCTGCTCGTGGTGGGCTCCTCGCTCGGTGAGGTCACCTCGAACTACTTCACTCTCGAGCCGCGCGGCCGCCTCATCCAGGTGGACGCGGAGCCGCGTGTGCTGGAGACCAACCACCCCACGCTGGGTGTGCGCGCCGACGCAGGCCAGGCGCTCGAGGCCCTCGCCGCGGCGCTGCGCGAGTCGGGCTCGGTGGCGCAGGACGCCGCCGTCTGGCACGGCCGCACCCCGGCCGAGGTGGTCGCCGACGTCAACGCGCGCATCGGCGCCCGGCTCGACGCCCAGGACCTCGGCGTGGAGCGCCGGCTCCTGGCGGACATCCGCGCCGCCGTCCCGTCGACCATGCAGACGTACTGGGACATGACCATCGCCGCCTACTGGGCGTGGAACTGCTGGGACGCGCAGGACGGCGAGTTCCACTCGGCGCAGGGTGCCGGGGGGCTCGGCTACGGGTTCCCGGCCGCGTTCGGCGGCGCGGTGGGCCTGGCCCACCAGGGCCGCACGGGGATCGACGGGCGCGTGCTCGCCGTCGCCGGCGACGGCTCGGCGATGTACTCCCTCGCCGAGCTCGCGGCCGCCCGGCAGCACGGTGCGGCGGTGACGTGGCTGATCATCGACGACGGCGGGTACGGCATCCTGCGGGAGTACATGGAGGGCGCGTTCGGCAAGGCCACGGCCACCGAGCTCGACCGGCCGGACTTCCAGGCCCTCGCCGCCTCCTTCGGCGTGCCCGCCGAGACGGTGGGAGTGGAGGACGTGCGCGGCGCGCTCGAGCGCGCGTTCCAGGCGGACGGGCCGAACGTCGTCGTGGTGCAGACCCGCCTGGCGATGTGGGCGCCGAGCCACCTGGGGGAGGCTCCGGAGGTCTGACGCGGCCCGGCGCCGGAATCGCTGACTCGACCCTGAGAGTGTGCGCCACCTTTCCAGGTGCATGTTTCAGCAACGGAGCTGGACCGGCAGGTAGTTGAGACGTCGACCGAGGCGCCGGCGGTCCCGCCCGTGTCAGAAACCGCCCAGGAGATGTCCTGGAACCATCCCGCCGATCTCACGAAAACGTCCGGCATCCGTTGCCATGCTGGCCTCTCGACGCGGCCCGCCACCCGGCGGGCGCCCCACGAGAGGAACTCCATGGCCCCCGGGCTCCCGACCCGCTCCCGCCGTCCCTTCCCCCAGGTCACCGAGGGAGACGAGGCCCCCGCCGTCACGCCCACCTTCGAGGGCCGGGCCTTCCATCGCCCCGCCGAGGACGTCGAGGACCAGGGCGCCGCCTTCGACGTCGGCACGCTCGTCTCCCGCCGCAACGCGCTGGGCATCTTCGGCGCGGGGGCGGGAGCCCTCGTCCTCGCCGCGTGCGGTGTCCAGGAGGGCGCCTCGTCCTCCTCCGGCTCGACGTCGGCGAGCGCCGGCTCCTCGTCACCCGCGGCCTCCTCCTCGTCGGCGGCGAGCGCCTCGCCGTCCGCCACCCTGACCGAGATGGTCACCGAGACCGCAGGCCCGTACCCGGGCGACGGCTCCAACGGCCCGGACGTGCTCGACGCGTCCGGCATCGAACGTTCCGACCTGACCACGAGCATCGACACGGGCACCGCCGCCGAGGGCGTCCCGCTGACGGTGACGATGAACGTGATCGACATGGCCAACGGCGACGCCGCGATGACCGGCGCCGCCGTGTACCTCTGGCACGCCGACGCGCAGGGCCGCTACTCGATGTACTCGGACGGCATCACGGAGGAGACCTACCTGCGCGGCGTCCAGGTGGTGGGCGACGACGGCACGGTCACCTTCACCACGGTGTGGCCCGGCTGCTACGCCGGCCGGTGGCCCCACCTGCACTTCGAGGTGTTCCCGGACAAGGCGTCCATCACGGACGCGACGAACAACGTCCTCACCTCCCAGATCGCCATGCCCGAGGAGCAGTCCGCGCAGGTCTACGCCACCTCGGCCTACGACGGGTCCACGGAGAACTTCGCCGACGTCAGCCTCGAGACGGACAACGTCTTCTCGGACGGCTACGAGACGCAGCTGCCGCAGATCACGGGCTCCGTGGAGAAGGGCTTCGCCATCACCATCGACGTCCCGATCGACACCACCACTGAGCAGGAGCAGGGCGGGATGGGCGGGCCCGGCGGTGGCCAGCCCCCGGCGGGCGGCGAGGGCGGCCAGCCCCCGGCGCAGCCCTGAGCCCGGCGGACGTGGGCTGAGCCGTCCGGCTCAGCCCACGCGTCCTGCCGGCGGCTCAGTCGGTCTGGGACTCGTTGCGCTCGGGGTGCGGGCCGAACACGAAGTGGCGGCCGGACACGCGCTGGACGTCCACGCGGACGTAGAAGTCCTTGAGCGTCGGCACCCACGGTTCGATGCCGAGGGACTCGGCCTCCGCGATCTCCGCCTCCGTGTCCAGGCGGCGCGCGGTGCCGTGCACGAGCACGGACCAGGCCTGGTCGGCCAGGATCCCGTCGGCCTGCACCACGACGTGCGGGTTCACCGTGAGCTCGGCGAGCTTCGAGCCGGGCGCGGTGCGGAAGTAGATGGCGCCGTCGTGGGCCCGCACGTTCACCGGCACGATGTCCGGCCGCCCGTCCACGGCCAGCCCGAGGCGCGCGTGGCCCACGCGGCCCAGCAGTCGCCAGACCTGGTCCTCGTCCAGCACCAGGACGGCCTCGCCGTCCGGGTGCTCGAACATCAGGTGGTCCCCGGGCTCCGCGACCGGATCGGGGCGCTGCATCGACGGGGCGTCGTCGGTGTCATGGTGCTGCGGGGTCATCGGGGCCTCCTGGCATGCCGGGACGGGCGCCGTCGGGCGCGGCGCTGAGATCGGGCTCACATCCACTCTATACATGGTCGGTCGCCCGCGAGGCGACGATGTCACCCAGCACCGCCGCCGTCGTCGGCGCCTCGCGGCCCGGGGCGACGGCGAGCGCGAACGGGCACGTGTGGGCGCGCGGGCCGTCGTCGACGAGCCGGCCCGACGACGGCGCGGCCGGGTCCGGCGTGAGCCACCTGCCCCCGGCGCGGCGCAGGATCAGCTGCCCTGCCGCGACGTCCCAGGGCTTGGTGTCCACGTACAGCGCGGCGTCGGCCCAGCCCGCCGCCGTGTGGGCGAGCTCGAGGGCGCCGGAGACGGTGCGGCGCACGGTCGCGTGGGCGGTCACGAGCCGCCCGAAGCGGCGCAGCGCGTCCTCGCCCTCGCGCGCGATCGCTTCGCCCGCCGGGTAGGAGGTCACGAGGTTCTGGGCGCGCTCGCCGCCGGCCGGCGCCGGCCGGGCGACCTCGGCCAGCGGGCGCTCCGGCCCGTCGCCGCGGGTGAGGTAGGCGCCGTCCTCGTCGGCGGAGAACGCCAGCCGGCCCACGGGGTCCAGCACGACGCCGGCCACCACCTCGCCGTCGACCTCGGCGGCCAGGGACACCGAGAACATCGCGAAGCCGTGTGTGAAGTTGGAGGTGCCGTCGATGGGGTCGACGATCCAGGTCAGCCGGGCGGCCTCACCGGTGCCGGCCTGCGCCCCGAGCTCCTCGCCGAGCACGCCGGAGCCGGGGACCGCCGTCGTGAGCGCGGCGACGAGCCGGGCCTCGGTGTGTCGGTCGTGCACGGTGACGAGGTCGTGGTGCGTGGTCTTGGCCTCGGGCCCGATGGCGGTGGGGGAGCGGAAGGCGGCGGCGAGGTCGCCGACGACCGCGCGGGCGGCGTCGAGGGCGATCGCGCGGAGCTCGGCGGGGCGGCTGTCCCTTTTACACATCTCCGGGCCCACGAGACGGAAAAAAAAAAAAACACACAAGGCAGATACAGCATGTACTACGCGACAAACAG